>JBDVGI010000001.1:0-3321 GCA_039962885.1 Litorimonas sp.
TTTGGCCTTTAGCAACAGAACTACGCATATGAAGCGCCTTATGTTTGGCTTTGGCTTCGTCCAATTTGGTTTGTAATTTCGCTAAATCACTATCCGCTTTATCTACGGCTTCATCCAAAATGGCTATTTCCTTCAAAACAACATCTTGCATGGCTTCGGCTTGTTGCTTGGCTGATAAAGCCCCGCGAGCCAAATCCTCACGATCTTTCGTAATGGCAAGTTCGGCTTTAGCGGCCCAGTCTGCGGCCCGGTTTTTGTAATCTTCGCCTTTGCGAGATAACTCTTTGCGCTCTGCGATGTTACGCGCCGCATCTGTACGAACCTCAACAAGTGTGTCTTCCATTTCTTGAATGATAAGGCGCGTGATCTTTTCTGGATCTTCGGCTTTGTCAATCATGGCATTCAGGTTTGAATTGATGATGTCACCCATTCTTGAAAAAATACCCATTTTCGTCTCCTAATAATTAAACGCTATCTAAATTGGTGTTAAACGATCTTTGCGACTAAAAAGCCTGCTGCGAAAAACCCCCAAACTTCGGGATGGCGCGTTGCGATATATCTCACAAAGCGCGCGGTCTTTATCTGCCAGCTATCGGCTGTGCTTTTGTCTGAATAATCCATCACCGTCTCCTAAATACCAAATCCAGACACGCGGCTACCAAGGCGGCTGGGTGTCATAATGGCGCGGCGGCGACGCGAACGTGCATGCCGAGTCGTGAGGGATATAGTGTCATTAGTGGCACCTAATGTCTCTGTATCTATGTCTATTGTACGGAAGGTCATGTCTCTCTCCTTTGAACCTTGTGTGCTTTCGTCTCCTTATGGCGATGTTAGTCGCCGACACACAAAATATGAATGAACAGACGGGACTTGTCTAATATTTCTAAACACCTGATATATATAGATAATTTTGAATTGAAGTATTTTGCAAAAAATAAAAAATGACAAATAAAGATATTATTTAGTTTATTTTACTACTATTATTTAGTAAAATAAACTAAATGACAACTATAGCAGCACAACCCATCGGCCAATCCGAAGACTTCATGGCGATTCTCGATCGTGTGTCTGACTTGGCTGTGATTGGAAAACCCATATTAATTACGGGGGAACCCGGAACAGGCAAAGAATTAATCGCCTCTCGCCTGCATTTTTTATCTCCGCGCTGGGAGCAGACATTCGTATCCGTAAATTGCGCGGCCTATACTGAGGCCGAATTAGACGCCGTCTTATTCGGTAGTTCATTGATTGACGGACGCGACGATACCAATGGACGGTTTTTTCAAGCTCATAACGGCACATTATTTTTAGATAATATTCATAGCGTCTCCCCTCGCCTACAAGAAAAGCTTATGCGCACGATTGAATATGGAAGCTACGAGGCGCGCGGGGAAATTCATTCCAATGACGTCAATGTTCGGGTATTAGCCGCCACGCATATCGACCTACCGTCCGCCGTAGAAGATGAACATTTCCGTGCAGACCTGCTTTACCGCTTAGCTTTTGATGTTTTAGCCCTACCACCTTTACGCGCGCGGCTTGATGACATCGTTCCTTTATCTGAGCATTTTGGTAAGAAAATGGCGGTTGATCTTGGCGCAGATCACTTTCCTGGCTTATCTGCGGAATGCGACGAAATCCTGCAAAATTATAATTGGCCCGGCAATGTCAGAGAATTGCGTACAGTGATAGAACGTAGTACTACGCGGGCATGGCTTCAAGATGAAACCCTTTCAGAGCCAATCTCCATTCTGAGTTTTAATCCTTTTGATGGACGCTATAGGCTTTCAGGCAATCATACGTTGCCTGACACCCAACATAACTTGCGTGATGAGATTATAGACGACACTGACCCTAGCACAACGCCCCCGCAAGCCCTCTCTCGCGGGACATTTGCGCAGCGCGTTATGGTGTTTGAACGCCGCTTGATAGATGAAGCCTTAACTACGAACAATCATCACCAAGGCATGGCAGCTAAGCACTTGGGCTTATCCTATCATCAATTTCGGGGGCTTTTACGTAAACACGGTCTAAAAAAGTAAAGCTCGCTCGCATATGCTATCCAACTGAAAAACAAAGCACATAAAACATCCTAATCTGCACACAAAAAGCTTGATATATATAATTAAGGCGCATATATCCCCAACTCTTGGAGGCCTATATCGTCTTCAACATTGGTGACGCGGGGTGGAGCAGCCCGGTAGCTCGTCAGGCTCATAACCTGAAGGTCGTAGGTTCAAATCCTACCCCCGCAACCAAACAATTTCTAACACATTTACATCTCTAATGTTTTTAAGCCCGCTCGCATTTCCTCATCCATTGGGATAGGACGCCGAGTTATCTCATCGACATACACATGGATAAAATGTCCTTGAGCGCAAGCTATCGTCTCTTGATTGCGAAATAGAGCAATTTCATAATGTACCGAACTTTGCCCCATCTTCGCCACACGTAGCCCAGCCACAACATCATCAGGGAAACTAATCGGAGCAAAAAAACTACAGCCAGTATCAACAACCAAACCGATAACACCGCTTTTTCCAATCTCTAACAAACCGCGGTCTATTAAAAACTTATTCACGGTCGTATCGAAATAAAAATAATAAACGGCGTTATTCACATGGCCGTAAACATCATTATCATTCCACCGTGTTGGAATGGTCAGCCTATGTTTATAATCTGACAATTTATGGGCTTTGGGTTTCATCAAGGGCAACCTCATAAATTCCCGTAATTATACGAGGGACATTTTAAAACGCATCATTCACTATCATCTCTTAGGCCAGCATAAGCAAGCCTTCTACGGCAATATCAGCCTTTAGGTAAGTTTACCTTTTTATCTGTGGTTATTACGGGGTTATTTTGGGCCTCGCGGTATCTGCATTGGCTTTGGTGTGACCTTGCCACGAAAACTACAATCCATGTGCGTGTATCGGTTACGGAGGATATGTGTGATGGATTGTATGTATGGAGGATATAATATGATTTGTATAAACCGGGCAGCGACCTACTCTCCCGTGCCTTAAGACAAAGTACCATCGGCGCAGAGAGGCTTAACGACCGAGTTCGGGATGGGATCGGGTGGGGACCTCTCGCGATAACCACCCGGTTAATGCAAGTCATATTTTTTATAATAGTAAAGATATCGTCTGGAGTGTCATGCTTTGAACATATTAGTCCACGCGCATGAGCGCCAATAAATCTGTGAATCAAGCCAATCGAGTTATTAGTACTGGTAAGCTCCACATGTTGCCATGCTTCCACACCCAGCCTATCAACGTTGTAGTCTACAACGACTCTCAAGGGAGTTCTAGTATTGAG
>JBDVGI010000002.1:0-1375 GCA_039962885.1 Litorimonas sp.
CCATTCAATTTGAACTTGCTGCCTGAATTTTCGGAGTATGTTTCTGGAGATGAGATGTCGTCGCAGATTGAAGAGATTGTAGATTTGACTGTGGACTGAGAGTAACTTTTGCGCGTTTTTCACCGACCGAAATCTTTGCGCTTTTCGTTCTAGCCTTCGTATTGGAACGTGAGAACATTTGGCGCGATTGTTCCTCCTTCCGCCGACATCTTGCAGATGTTTTATACCTAACAACTTGAGGGCTGCTCCATATGAACCAAGTCTATCCGTAACGATGCGATTGGGCTTTACGTCTTGGTTCTTTAGAAGTTTACGCAGCAAACGTGTGGCCGCTTTTGTATTTCGCCGTCTTTGAACAACAATGTCAAGAACCGCTCCTTCGTCATCAACGGCTCGCCAAAGGTAGACCATCTTGCCATCAATCTTTGTATAGACCTCGTCCAAATGCCAAACAGGTGAAGGAGGTTCGGATCGCGACTTTATCCGTTTTGCATATTGTGATCCAAACTTGTCGACCCATCTTCGGATGGTTTCATAAGAGACGTCGACACCGCGTTCTGCCATAAGCTCTTCCACGTCTCGGAAGCTGAGATTGAACCGGAAATACATCTAAACGGCACGCCGAATGATGTCCAGATGGAAGCGATGGCGAGAATAGATTGAGGTTTTCATCGTGTGTGCTTAGCGGAATATCTGAAAACTGGCATTAACGTGATAAAGCCCTTTTATCGTCATGAAAGCGCTTCCTAACCCCTCGCATGATTATCCACTTTTAATATTACTGGGTGGACGGTCTGGAGGGCCTAACAGCAATTCAGCAATTTTAAAGTACGTTTCACTTAAGCTGCCACCAAGAGCTGAGGCGCCCGAAATAAGTAAAAGACTTATCAAAGCAGTAATAAGGCCATACTCGATTGCTGTCGCCCCTCTTTCATCTTGCCGGTATTGCTTCGCAAGTTCTAAAATGAATACTCGAGTTGGTTTTGTTTTCCGCAACTGAATACACATATTATTATTCCCACTTATTCCCCTAAGTAATACTTCAGAAACATTTAATAAGGCTTACAAAATATAATTAATCAGTGATAAAGTTAGTAAGATTGCAGTGTCTTAAACGCACTTAAACTAAGGACTGTGCCAATGACGTCAAAACAGGGAAGCCATCCTCGTGGGGAATGCCTAATAATGCGCCGTCTAAGCCATAGGGCGGTATTGTCAGGTTGTTTTCTAGGGGCGTGTTTCATGTTAATGGCAACTCTATCCCATAACTGGAGAGGTCACAGCATTCCATTCGGATTGCGCTATGCTACGGAACTTTCGGAGTGTGTTTCGTGAGATTAAATGGCGGCGATGATTAAAGAGATTGTAGAGGGGG
>JBDVGI010000003.1:0-3823 GCA_039962885.1 Litorimonas sp.
GATAAGATTTATAAGAGCGCCCTTGATATAGGAACACTTCGCCCGGTGTTTCTTCGGCGCCAGCAAGTAACGAACCAACCATAGCGCATTCTGCGCCTGCCGCTAGTGCTTTAGCCATATCGCCAGAATACTTAATCCCGCCATCAGCAATCACAGGAACGTCAGCTTTAGACGCAACGGAACATGCATCCATAATTGCTGTTAGTTGCGGTACACCAACGCCCGCGACTATACGTGTTGTGCAAATAGAACCCGGGCCAATTCCCACTTTAATCGCATCGGCCCCCGCCTCGATTAAAGCTTTGGCAGCTGAGGCCGTTGCTATATTACCCGCGATAATTTGTGCATCAGGGTAATTTTTTTTCAACCGCGCAACAGTTTCGATGACTTTCGAAGAATGGCCATGCGCTGTATCAATCACAACCGCATCCGCACCTGCGGAAATTAACGCAATCGCGCGGTTATATCCTGCCTCACCAACAGTCGAAGCTGCAGCCACCCGCAGACGGCCATGTTCATCTTTGCAGGCATTAGGAAAGCTTTCAGCCTTATCCATATCTTTGACTGTAATCAGTCCAATACAGCGGTAATTATCATCAACCACCAAAAGCCGCTCAATCCGGTGTTGATGCAGCAAAGAGCGCGCCTGCGCCTCGGTAGCGCCAGCCTTAACAGTGATAATATCTGTGGTCATCAAGTCTGAGACCTTTTGCAGCGGGTCATCCGCAAACCGCACGTCACGATTCGTGACAATCCCGACGAGTTTCCCATCGTCTTCGACAACTGGGATGCCCGAAATATTATGATGTTGGCCTAGGTCACGTAATTGCTGTAGGGTCGCGTCAGGGCCGATTGTAATTGGATTAACAACCATGCCCGATTCAAAGCGTTTTACTTTACGAACTTCTTCGGCCTGCTCTTCAATAGATAGATTTCTATGAATAACGCCGATACCGCCCGTTTGAGCCATAACAATAGCCAAATCTGCTTCTGTCACAGTATCCATAGCTGCGCTGACGAGCGGCACATTGATTTCAATTTTTTTCGTAAGACGTGTTTTTAAAACAGCATTCGCGGGCATTACATCCGAAGCTTGCGGCTGCAAAAGCACATCATCGAAGGTTAATCCTTCTCGAATCTCCATAGGAGTCTCCATTACTTTTGCAAGCGGGAGTTATCAGGGAATTACAAGCTTGGCAAAGGGAAAGTGACCTAAATACAGCAAAGAGAGCGTATTTTTTCATTTACTGATAATATATCCAACTCTGTGATTGGACGTGGCTTAGTCCTTGGGTTTAAACCCTGTCGCAACCAGATAAATTTCTGGGCTGCCTTTACGTGAGCTTTTGGGTTTCACATGCCTCACTAAAGTAAAGTTTTGTCTGAGCTTTCTCAGTAAACCTTCCTCTGCACCGCCCTGAAAAACCTTTGTCGCAAAACTCCCGCCGCTTGCTAATACATCCATAGCAAAGTCGGCTGCTGCATCGACCAAAGCCACTGTCTTTAAGTGGTCGGTACTTTTGTGCCCTGTTGTATTCGCCGCAAGGTCAGATAATACAACATCAGGCGCGCGGCCTAGCATATCCTTTAAGCGTTGCGGAGCCTTCTCGTCCATAAAATCCATTTCCACCATCTCAGCACCAGCCATTGTTTCAACAGGTAGTAAATCAATACCAACAACACGCTTAGCGCCGCGTTTAAGGGCGATTTGCACCCAACCACCAGGCGCGCACCCTAGGTCAACAACAAGGGCATTTTTCTTTAACAAGCCAAATTTATCGTCCAGTTCTTCAAGTTTAAATGCCGCCCGTGAACGGTACCCCTTAATCTGGGCTTCACGGACATAGGGATCATTAATTTGTCGTTCTATCCAAAGCTTCGAGGATAGTTTTCGTCCGCGAGCGGTTTTAACCTTTTTGGTCATCATGCGCGTCGCATTTTTACCATCATCAGGTTGACTTTGGCGTCCCCGCTTGGGGCCATCAGGCTTGTTGCCGCTCATTTGTTTATCAGGATTAACGCCAATTGATTTTCGCGGTGCAAAAGGCTTCTTATCACTCGCCATAATTAAGCCTGCTCTTGAGTTGGTGGTTTAGGGATATTATCTTCGCGTTTATGTGTGCTTTGCTTATTTGGTTTTTTAGACTCATTCATCAAACCAATTAAGATCCCTTCCCGTAAACCTCTGTCAGCCACGCGGATCATTTTAGACGGCCACATCTCGCATAACACGTCCGTAATGGCGCACCCTGCTACAAGTAATTTTGCACGGTCTTCGCCTATACATGGCTCCTGCCCTCGACTTTCTGGGCTACGGCTAGCCATATCCCGTGCAACATTAACAGCATCCTGAGAACGCAACCAAAGGCCGTCAACCTTATCGCGTTGATAAAAGGGTAACTTTAAATGAATGCCAGCCAAGGACGTTATTGTGCCTGATGTACCGATTAAGTGGCCTCGCCCATTCTCAAAAGCTTTGGTAAAACGGGTTGCGCAGCCAGCTTGATCGATCATATCGCGAACATGGGCGCACATATCAGCATACCATGTTTCACGATCATCATGCTCTGGTATTCTCTCTGATAATGTCACCACACCAATCGGAAGCGATGCCCAAGCGCTAATAGGAGGTCTATGCACGCGAAATTGTGTATTGGGGTCGCGCAATTTGCGAATATCCACCCAACTTAATTCCGTCGATCCGCCCCCGATATCAACAACAAGGGCTACATCTTTAGTTGGATCCACCAGATTCACACAGCCCATAACTGCCAAACGAGATTCAACACGAGGTGAAATCATTTCCATCGTCAAGCCGCTCTCAGCCTTTACCCGCGCTAGAAACTCAGCTCCATTATCCGCTTTTCGGCAAGCTTCTGTAGCTACGCAACGCCACCGCTTGACTTTTTTTGTTTTAATTTTTCGCGCACAGACGCTGATTGCTTCAACAGCAGCGTCCATGCTTTCTTGAGACAAACGCCCTGTGGATTCTAAACCTTTGCCAAGCTTGACGACGCGAGAATAGCTATCTATCACTCTGAAATTATTGGAGTTTCCTCTCGCGACGAGCAAACGACAGTTATTCGTCCCTAGATCAAGGGCCGCATATACATCATTAGCACGAGACCCTTTGCGGGCTGTGCGTTTTCTTGACCGTCTCTGTTGACTTTGCGGCTTGCTAGGCGCAGCTGCATTAACGGCAACAGAGCCGGACACATTTTTGTCCGGCATGGTATGTCTCACTTTTTATGGCAGGTCGCAAAAAACTGCGCCGCTCACCACTGTCTTCTATTATAGGTTATCGTCAAATCAGGTCTCGAGTAAAGCAAAATTAATGAATATCTATATGATCAGAATATTCTGACCAATCCGGCTCAGGCTGCAAGGTAAGAACAGCTTCATGTTGAGACATAAAAATATCACCCGATAACTTCTCTAAGAAGTCAGACCGAAAGAGACGCTCCCTCACGCGGCTTTGCATATCAGAAAAATGTAGAGCTATGCCCGCAGCCTGCAAGCGTTTATTTATGGCTTCAAGGCTAGAGAGCGCACTAGCGTCAATATGATTTACCGCCGTACACATAAGTATGAGGTCGTGCATTTTGGGGCTTTCGGCAACAATACGTGCGACTTTATCTTCGAGATAACGCGCATTGGCATAATATAGACTTTCATCAATCCTAAGTGTTTTCACACTTTCATTTGTTTCAACAACGAACCTGTCTGCATCACGATAATGTTCTGTCCCTGGGAAACGACCAACAAGCGCCATATGCGGCTTTAATGTCATTTTGATATGTAAAGCCATAGCAAGAATAACTCC
>JBDVGI010000004.1:0-4127 GCA_039962885.1 Litorimonas sp.
AAATAGATGGTCAGTGTGCTGCATGCCAATGATGCTTTAGGTCATTACCCTCCGACATATTATGCGGCCACAGCTAAGGCTTTGGACCTGTTTGAGCCTGTTACGGGCGAGGTGAGCTGCGATGTTGCAATCGTCGGTGCGGGACTCTCTGGCCTCTCCGCCGCTCTGCAATTATCCAAGCGTGGACATAACGTGGCCTTGTTGGACGCGCACCGCGTAGGGTGGGGAGCCTCTGGCCGCAATGGCGGGCAAATTTCAGGCGATCAACGGCTTGAGCAAAAAGAGCTGGAAAAGCTCGTCGGCAAAGAGGATGCGCGTAAATTGTGGAAGGTTGCGCAAGACTCGCTGGCCTATATTCATACCCTCGCGCGCGAGCATAATATTGATTACGAATTTCAACCTGGGATAATTCACGCGGACCATAAGAAACGCTTAGTGCCCCATAGCCAAGCCTATGTGGACTTCATGAAGGAAAATTACGGATGTGAACATCTAAGCTTTCTGAATCAATCTCAAATGCGAGAACTTGTGGGCTCCAAGGCCTATTATGGCGGCTCCATTGATAGCCAAGCAGGATCTATCCATCCTTTGAAATTCGCTTTTGGATTGGCGCGTGCCTGCCGCGAAAATGGCGTGCGCATATTTGAAAAAAGTGAAGTCTTGGATATTACAAAAGGGACAAAGCCTGTCTTGAAAACGGCAAACGGCTCCGTAACATGCTCGCATTTGATCTTGGCGTGTAATGGGTATCTCGGAACGCTGGATAAGCCAACGGCGAAACGGGTCATGCCGATTAATAATTACATCATTGCGACAGAGCCTTTGAGCGAAGATGCAGCAAATGATCTTATCCGCAATAATGCGGCGGTTGCGGATTCCAAATTTGTTATCAATTATTTCCGCTTATCAAAAGATAGGCGTCTTTTATTTGGGGGACGTGAAAGCTACCGCTATAGATTCCCCAAAGATATCAAATCCTTTGTACGCACGGCTATGCTGTCCATTTACCCGCAGCTCGAAGACACGAAAATTGATTATGGCTGGGGCGGGACGCTGTCGATTACCATGAGCCGCATGCCATATATAAAACGTATGGGAGGCAATGTTATGACCATTTCAGGATATTCAGGCCACGGGGTCGCGATGTCGACTTTTGCGGGAAAGATGGCGGCTGACGCGATTGACGGCACGGCGAGTGCATTTGACGTTATGGCGCGTATCCCTGACCAGAAAATTCCTGGCGGATTGGCGCTGCGTGTGCCGCTGCTAAGCTTGGCTATGTTTTACTATTCACTGCGCGATAAAATTTAGGGGCCTCTATGTTTATGATACGGCATCCGCGTTTATTTGGCCTCTTCAAATACGTTATATATTTGGCGTTGACTGTGAATACAGGCTTATTCTTCCTTGAAGAGTTCTTTGCAATGTCAACCGTATTTACGAACGGGTTTGAGTGGGGGCTGCTGGCTGAAGGCTTCTCAGCCACCATAGATACAGCCGCATGGCTCCTCTTGCTTCTCGTCTTTGAGCTTGAGACCTTTATTATTGAAGATGATGTGCTCGAGGGCTGGGTTGGAACCTTATTAAAGGTGCTGAGCTTCATTTTTTACGCGGTCATAGTTTATGCGTTTTACGGCTATCTTGCCTCCTTGAACCTGATTAATGGGTTTGAGCCAGTGGGAAGCCAAATCGCAGATTATTGCGCGCAGTCCACGGCTGGGGCTTATGACTTCGTTGAAACGCTGGATGACTATGTCGCTCTAAATGCTTCAAACTGTCAGGCGCTCGGCGCGGATGCCTTTGTAAATGCCAAGGCAGGCTTGCTCGCGACTTCCGAGAACTTCTCTCTTTTGAAAAAATTGACGTGGATTGATATTGTTAATGCTGCGGTATGGATATTAATCGTCTTAGTTTTGCAGGCAGAAATTTTCTTCGACAAAACGGAAAAGATATTCAAGCCTCTTAAAATCATCCTCTACGTAACTCTCTTCGCCGCGCTTATCGGCTGGTTGATTTATGGGAATGTCTTGGATGTTTGGGATGCCGCGCTTTGGTTGGCCGCATTCTTCTTCATTGAACTTAACATCGTCGCATGGCGCGAAGAAATTGCAGACCGTAAACTTGCGGAAGGGACACTCTCATGACCGTTCAACTCTCTAATGATAAACTAAAATCATTTTGGATGCCGTTTTCATCGGCTAAGGATTTTCGTAAAAACCCTCGTATGATTGAATCGGCGCAAGGGCATTATTATACGTCTGAAGATGGTCGTCAAATCTATGATTTCTTTTCGGGTCTTTGGACAACGAATGTTGGGCATTGCCATCCAAAAATTGTTGAAGCTGTACAAAAGCAAGTCGCTGAAATGGATTATGGTATCACCTTTCAAATCGGTTCGGCCAAAGCTTTTGAAATGGCAGAGAAGCTTTGTGCTATGGCGCCTGAGCCTTTCAAACATGCCTTCTTTACAAATTCAGGGTCCGAGTCCGCGGATACGGCGCTCAAGATTGCGCTGGCCTATCACCGCTTTAATGGCGACGCGCAGCGCACACGTCTTATTGGCCGTGAGCGCGGCTATCACGGCGTAAACTTTGGCGGACTTTCCGTTGGCGGCATGGGTAATAACCGTAATATGTTTAGCGCCTGTCTTTTGCCGGGGGTGGACCACCTAAGACATACGTTTAATCTTTCAGAAAATGCCTTTAGCCGAGGCCTGCCTAAATGGGGCGCGCATTTGGCAGAAGACTTAGAGCGGCTTTGCATCTTGCATGGGGGCGAGAATATCGCCGCTGTGATTGTCGAGCCTGTTGGCGGCTCCACGGGCGTTTTACCGCCGCCCGTTGGCTATCTTAAAAAACTGCGCGAAATTTGTACGGCGCATGGTATCCTACTCATCTTTGATGAGGTGATTACCGCCTTTGGCCGTATTGGGTCTGCTTTCGCGGCAGAGCATTTCGGCGTTATACCTGACATCATCACGACAGCCAAAGGCCTGACCAACGGCGTTATCCCAATGGGGGCAGTGCTCGTTAGAGAGGAAATTTACGAGACATTTATGACCGAGTCTCAAAAATCAATCGAGTTTTTCCATGGCTATACCTATTCAGGACATCCCGTTGCCGTTGCCGCGGCTCTGGCCTCGCTTGAGATATATGAGGAAGAGGGCATTTTCGAACAATCACGCGCGCTTGCGCCGCATTTTGAAGAGCTCCTCCACAGCGTTGCCGGCCATGAAAAAGTCAAAGACGTTCGCAATTACGGCATGATGGGCGCGATTGAACTTCATGCGCGCGACGGCGCGCCGGGTGAACGCGGCTTTGATGTTCACAAAACCTGTTTCTGGGACGAGGATGTTCTTGTCAGAAATGGCGGCGATATTCTGCAATTCTCGCCTTTCCTAAACTCAGACCCTGACGAGCTTACCAAAGCCATGGACGGTATCAAGCGGGCGATTAACAATGTGGATTAGCGCTGGGCTGGCGCTAAACCTAAATGGGAGACCTCAATAATGGGCCTTGTAAATGTTGATAAAAGCCATGAACTTGTGCGCGACGATATTGCACCTGCAAAACTCATTTCAGGCAATGGGGCGACGTCTTTATGGAATGCTTTTTCTGATAAGAGCGAGCAATTTCATGTCGGCCATTGGTCAAGCGGGCCTTGCGCGCTGCACGTGTCTTATGATGAGGACGAGCTTTGCGTTATCATCGAAGGCGACGTTAAAATAACGGATAATGACGGGCAGGTTTCCACTTACGGCAAAGGTGACGCCTTTGTGATTGAAGCTGGTTTTAAAGGTATTTGGGAATCGCTAACCAAGGTGACTAAAATCTACGCGGTTTTCGAGCCAGCAGCGCCAAAATAACTCAGCTTAATTTGAAAATGAACACGCAATAAGGGCTGAAACCTCACTCATGCAAGAAGGTTAAATGTGTCTTTTTGCAGAAAATTTAAATTACACTTTTGACTATAAAATACACATTCAAACGGAGAGAATCATGAAACAAATTGGCCACTTTATTGACGGAAAACACGTTGCGGGAACGTCGGGTCGCGTTAAGGATATTTTTGACCCTAATACGGGCGAGGTGCAATCTCAGGTCAATATGGCGACGCCGTCAGAGCTT
>JBDVGI010000005.1:0-7013 GCA_039962885.1 Litorimonas sp.
AGGGCTTTGCGGATCACAAAAGTAAACATCAACATTGGTCTTCACGGTGAACCGTTTGTGGTCTGCTAACTCATGTCCTCGGTCCCATGTCAGAGATTTATAGAGCTCATCGGGAAGTCTCGATGCATGTTTGATGAGCCCATTCACAACCGTTTGCGTCTTTCGGTCTGAGAGCTTCATCAGCATGACATAGCGAGAATGCCGCTCTACAAGCGTACCGATAAAGCTATGATTGGGTCCGCAGATAAGGTCGCCTTCCCAATGACCAGGCACGGCGCGGTCTTCAACCTCTGGCGGCCGCTCACTGATTGAGATGGCGTCACGGATACTACCGCGCCTGTCCTTGTCTTTCTGTGTATGACGCGAGCGGCGTATGATTGCGGCGGGCGCTAAAGCACTCGGGATTGCCGGCAACACTAAGAACCACACTTTTCGGGCCACAGGGATTACCCATTTCCTTGAAGGGGGCGGCAGAGTTGATGACGCACAAGACATTGCCAATCATGCCGATAGTTCTACAACGCGGCGCTACGATCGCCGTTCGAACCAGAGGCTGATCGGTGTATTGAAACAGGTGGACTATTAATGTTACGTCGTCAGAGCTTTAGAGTGTCCAAAAACAGGACACTCTTATTGGCTTGATTTTGTGTTTTCTAATCCCGAATGGCGGCGTTAAGCTCTTCATAAAAAGCAACCGGGTTGTCTTTCATGATAAAATGAAAGCTTCCGTCGATAACCGCAATATTTGTTTGGGAAGCTAGACTGTATTGCGTTGAGTAAAGTTCAACGATCGTGTCTCTAGGCAATCCCGTTTCAATATCGAACGGAACCAAAACGGTAAGGGGCTGAGTCAACTTAGATAAAGCTGGTCGTAAGTCTGTGGTCAACAGCTCACCCATGATGTCCGCAACCATCTCTTGATTTGAGGTTTTTCCCCAAGCCTCTAGTTCTGGTAGAAAACCTTGGGTCTTTGTTAGTCTTGGAAGGCCTGATGCTTGTTGACGATCAAAGGCCTCACGCGGCATCGTTTTCAATTGCTCGGCCATTGCCAGTCCTTGGACCTTTGACTGTTCAGGAGTGATGCCGGGCATGAACATACCTGCCAAAAACGGCAAGCTATCTACAATGACGACCTCGTCTATCAAATTTGGATTTTTAATCGCGGCTTTTAAGCTAACAAAGCCACCCATGGAATGACCCACTACAACTGTTTCTCGCCCTGGAACTGCCGAGAGGTAATCAGTCAAACCTGTCGCGATAGCGTCGGTGAATCCACTCTCTAATTCAGTAGGGACGGTTCCGGCAAAACCTGCGACCTGTACAGTGCGTACATCATAATCATCGACGAGATTGATAACCGTGTCATTCCAAACTGAAGCATTACTGGCCAAGCCCGGGATCAGAACGATTGTGCGTCCGTCGACATTTCCCGAACGTTTTACATCGATGATATTAGTAGCAAATGCGGTCGGTAGACTAACGGAGTTTGTTGCCACCAAGCTCGTGTCAGAATTTTGGCCGCAAGATACTAGCAGCCCTGCGAGGGCTGTGAAAAATAGTGTGCGCATTAGAAGTCCTTCTAAAAGTTGGTGTGTCAGTTAAGTGTCATCTGCCGGAAAAAAAATGTGTTGAACGGGCTCATCAAAAAGGCGAGCAATGCGAATTGCGAGATGAAGGCTGGGGTCAAAGCGCCCACGTTCGATGGAGATAATCGATTGTCGGGAAACACCTAACTGTTCAGCGAGGTCTTGTTGCGACCAACCTGCACTCTTTCGTAAATTTTTGACCGTGTTTTCCATTAGTAGCGTTTCCTGATAATCGGAATGCAAAGCCCCCAAAGTCCAATCATTGCCGGGCCAAAAAATATTGTAGGGACTTTTGGTGCGCCAGCATTTTCGGCGAAACCCCAAACCACAAAGAACAGACCCAAAATCATACCTCCCAAAGCGAAAGCCTCCGAGAAAAGTCGTTGGTAATACTCATCTATCCGCTTGTAATGTCGGATGATGGCCCAGAATGCGAAAATTAAGGGTACAGCGGGTAAGAGCTCTAGCCAACGACCATCCGATTCCGAATAACCATCCGGCCGCGTCGAGACCACAATCATAAGCGTCGCGAAGTAGGCCAGCATCGTGGTCCCGAATTCAAGCGTATATTGCCGAATGCCTTGTGTAAAACCGAGTTTCATAGAATCTCCTTTGTAAAGTATGCCTTACTTAACAGATGGAAAATAAATGTAAAGTCTATTTTACATAATTTAGCCTACCCATAAAAATAGAAAGCCAAGCGTCTTAAAATTGCCAAAACTAAACCACTGGAATAGTGTTGATTTTGTCCATTTTTTCCACTCGGCTTGATGATATTTAGGCGATAATCCGCTTCTCAAAATCAATATCAAACCGCCCATACGGATTGACGTGATTGTAAATCAAAGGCGTTACTCCGCGTAAGTCCTCTTTGGAAAGCCTGTCTTTCCATTCAGGCCTAGCGACCACGTTTTGATACATTTGGGTGTTCACATCAACCATGCAGTTTTGCACCAGATGGAGCGCTTGAACCGCCACTTCCTGATCTTCGCGTTTACACCACTTGGGAAGAAGGGTTTGATAAAGCTAGTGACCTGCGAAAAACAGCGGGCGAGATTGAGTTTCAAGTTCTCAAATATAAAAATGAGCCTAATAAGATTGTCCATTTCTCTATCTAAATGAATTAGAGAGCGGCGTTCTATAGGGGCTGCTTTAGAGGGTTAACGGCCCCTCAGTCCAGCGGCTTACTTTGAGTGATATCTAAGCAGTCTTTAGAATTCGAAGCAGAGAATACGGTGCTGCGAAACAAAGCCCGCTCGTTCTATCGCCTTTTGCGCGCCGATATTTGAGCTTTCCGTAGAACAAATGAGCTTCAATCCCTTCTGGCTTCCTATTGGACGAAGGTATTTTAACATAGCTGTCGCAAGCCCATTTTTTCGATGAGCTGGTCCTACAATCATACCAACATCCGCTATGCCTGCTTGATTGGGACTGATCCTACATTCGCCTGTAGCAATCAACTCAGTCTCGCGCCAAAGCCCAAACAGCTCTTGTTGCTGAATACGCTCCTCGAAGTATCCTAATAGCCAGTCTTGGTCTGCTTGAATTGCATCGACCCCAAACGAAACGGCTGTTTTAAGATCTTCTAGCTCAGCAATTCGAAAGCTCATGCCGGGAGGTGCAACTGGTTTAGCGGGCACTTCACAACTTTCGGCATACATAAGTGCATTCACGGACATTGAGCTTTGATGATCGGCGCATAGTGATAAATATCTTGGCTCGGCCGTACTGGCGAATGCTCCTGATACGTTCAGTTGTTCTATGCATCGGGCATATACCAAGCGATCAAGTGCTTCATTTTCGACATGAAATCCAAGCATTTTTCCTTCGGAGTTCACCGAGCAAAAACCGATGACTTCTTTAGCATCTGCCAGTTTCCAATGATCTGCCATTGGTAAGAAAGCGTTCTCCCACATCCCATCAAGTGCGGCGCTTGTTGAAAGCAAATAAACATCTCTTAGTGCGGACACTTCTTGATACGTGCTCTTATGGAAATCTAACGTCATCAGTATAATTTAAACCAAGCTGTTAACAATGTCATCCAATTAAGTGCCAACCTCTCATCCCAGAGGCTTAAGTTGGGCGATTTTAGGACGCTCGGTTTCGAATAATGAAGTGAGCCAAATCTAGCATTGAACTTACTGAAAAGAGAAAGGATATACGTATCGCGCTATATTTTTGGGAATGTGATATAATGTATAAAAATATGGATTTATGTACAGAATTGTGAATAAGTCTATGAGTGGAGGAATTTCTGGATGAAAAACATCACTGAATTTGCAGCTTTTGCAAGCAATCTGTTTGAGCCCGTATTGGTTGTTGATCCCAGTTCTCAAGCTTTCCATTATATAAATCCCTCTGCCGCAGAGTTATTCGGTTTTGAGGAAGATTTAGAGAGCTATACCCTCTTTGATGTGATTGCTGACGCCTCAATACGTCTGAGCAATATTAAAAGCACGATTGCGAATGAAGAGAAGTGGTCGGGTCATGATATTCAGCTGCTTGTCAAAGGAGGCGACAAGGTTGCCTCCAATATCAATGCCATCTCAGTTGAGGTTGACGGCGAACCGATGATTGCGTTTATGGTCGAAAACCGCAGCACCCAAGACTTGGCAGATCTGGGCCAGGAAGTTCGCAAGATAGCACATGATATTCGCGGCGCACTGACCACCACGCAATTGGTATGTGAACGGCTTAGCGGACATGAAGATGAGACGGTGAGCCGTGCTTCTGAGATTTTAGCACGATCGCTTAATCGTGTGTTTCAGATGTGTTTGCAAATCCTCAACGTTGGAAAAGTTAAAAAGCAGATGCCGCAATCGGTCGAGTTCTATCTCTCCGACCTGATTTCAGATCTTAACGCATCGCTTATAGGGCCTGATCAGGACTACATGATTAGGCTCAACGCGAGCGAAGAGATATCAATCGAAGCCGATTATAATCAGATTTATCGGGCGCTCCTCAATCTCTCGCGCAATGCTAGAAACGCCGGAGCGACCCAAATTACGATATCAGGTGAGAATAGTGACGAGGGCACGCAGATTACGCTATCTGATGATGGGCCGGGTATTCCTGAAGATACTATCCCCAATCTCTTCAAGCACAAAACGCTCTATCGCGGCAGCGGTACGGGGCTTGGCCTGATGATTACCCATGAAATTATTACCAACCACAATGGCAGCATTGAGCTTGTTAGAAATGACGCCCAAGGTGCTATGTTCTCAATCTACCTTCCGAGCGAGTACCATGAGGAGAGTGAGGCCGCCTAAAGACTTAGGTTCAGATAAAACGCGCTACTTGGCTTTGCGGAACTGTGGATCAATGGGTGTTTCCCAATTATTGGTCACAAAGCTCAACATTTGATAGACAGACATATAGGCGATAATTTCAAGTAATTCAGCCTCTGAAATACCCGATGATGAAATGTCGGCCAATTCCATCTGGCTAAGCCGTCCATTTCGTGCGTAAAGCTTCTGGACCGTATCAATAAGAGCTCGGCTGCGCGCATCTTTAGGCGCTGTTCTGTTGAGAATAGCTTCGACATCATCTTCTGGAGCGCCGCACCGCTTGGCTACGTCTTGATGTGCTGTGGTACAATATTCACAGTTTTTTTCCATTGCTGTCGTAATAGCCACAATTTCTCTGTCTATATCACTAAGGATACCGCCGTTGGTCAGTTCACCCATCATGGCGTGAGCGGCTTTTAAGACCGCTTCATTGCGCGAGAGCACCCGAAAAACATTTGGTGTTTTTCCGCCAAAACCAACGCCGATTTCCGCAAGGATGGCTTTTACCGTTTTGGGGCCTACGTTTTCAGTTTTGTCTTTAACCATCGTCATTCACCTTAAGCCTCTAAAATATGTTCGCGTGTTCATGATTTTACTTACATATTGAAAGTATAACAGTTGGATAATTACGAGTTCTATATCCCACAAATGTGAGTAACATGAAATCAAAAAAAAGTGTTCTGGGTCAGATTTGCGCTCATCATCGTTCATATCGGCGGGCAGTAGGCCGGCGAATTTTGCGTGCGCGTTTTCAGGTTGACATATTTGTCGTCAAAAGCTGAACATTATATTTTATATTGTTGGAGAAATTCGAGTGATGTCCGCTTTAGGGGGCAACCTACGTTTTGCAAGCGGCCGTTGTGGAGAGAATTACCACCACAATATTCAAACATTACCAGCGGTTGTTATTGGGCGACTTTAAGCCGCTCAGTTATTTCCGCTTTGGGGGTAATTTAGGAAGGTATGATGGAGGGTATAAACATCCCAAGATAACTTATCTCAGTCAAAGGTCGCATACCAATAAAAAAGAATGAATTGACTTTCAGGCCACTTCGTTTATCCTAAATTTATGGTCATGAGTGCCTGCCGCTTGCAAACTTTCAACTTTGGTGAAACTCATTTATTCTTCATCTAATGATGTCAACGACATGCTTTTGGATGGCAACGCAAGCACCATTTATGGATAGCATGTCTGAATTGATTGAGATTTCAGATGACTATATCAACACATAAACTACCGTCTTTGAGGACGATTAAAGAGCAGGCAAAACGATTGAGGTCAGACTTGGGCGACGGAGATTTATCTATTTCCCATTCCAAGTCGCTTGAACTTATTGCCCATCAATTAGGGTTCAAGGACTGGAATACCCTCTATGCCGCAATCGGAAACAGGCCAGCCGCCAGTCCTGTCAATATTGGGGAAACCGTAAGTGGCCGCTATTTAGGACAGGCATTTACTGCTGAAGTTCTTGGCGTGCAGGCGATAGCAAGCGCGAGCCGGTTTCGGCTGTCATTGGACCTCGTTGAGTCCATTGACGTCGTCAAATTCGATAGCTTTTCTTCGTTTAGAAAGCGCATAGCTTGTACCATTGATAGACAAGGTGTCTCCGCCGAGCGAACCTCAAATGGCAATCCTCAAATGGTGTTGGAGGTAAGCCAATGACCCACTCCATTTCCGCAAAAAAGAAGCTGCTTGAAGATTTCCTTGAGCAGGTATGGAGCAATGGGGATATGTCAAACGTCGAGAGCTTTGTCGCAGCCGAATATACAATCAGGCATGACCCAGGTGACCCTTGGGAGAAACAGGCATTGTCCATTGTGGGCTTCAAGGACAGAGTTGAGAAATCTCGAGCAATGGCTCCCGATCAGACATTTTACGTTGTGAGCATGATTGAGGAAGAAGAAAGTGTTGCCGTCTCATGGACGTGGACTGGCACGCATCTTGGTGACATTCCCGGCATAGGAATAACAGGACGTTCAATAAAAATGTCTGGTTTGACTATATATGACTTTCATGACGGTAAACTGTCGGGTCATTGGCAGATTGCTGATAGGTTAAGTGTGTACCAACAAATCAACCAGCCTTCATGACGAGGATAAGTGGTTTATTAGCGAGTGACTTATTTGGAGCGATTTTAAG
>JBDVGI010000006.1:0-7007 GCA_039962885.1 Litorimonas sp.
CTTTGGTTGCACCAGGATTATCTGAGAGTTCGTTCAAACGCATTTTTTTTCTCGCTAAAATTAGCTTCTGTAGAAAGTTTCCCTGAAAGGGACCGCTCTACTCTTCAACTACCTTTACCATATGTGCCACTTTGCGGATCATACCGCGGACACTTGGTGTATCTTCCAAAGTCTTTTGCTTGCCAATACGGCCAAGACCTAGACCTACTAATGTCGCGCGTTGATCAGGCTTACGGCGCGTTGCCGAACCTGTTTGGCGGACTGTAACTGTTGCTTTTTTCGCCATGATACAGCTCCTACGCTTCAATCGCGTCAGGTGCAGAAGCACCATCTTGACGGCGCCCAACAATGTCAGAGACTTTCTTGCCGCGTTTATTTGCGATTGTACGTGGGCTTTCCATACGCTTAAGCGCATCAAAAGTCGCTCGCACCATGTTGTACGGATTAGATGTCCCGATAGACTTGCCAACAACATCCTGAACGCCAAGGCATTCTAGAACTGCCCGCATTGGACCACCTGCAATCACGCCTGTCCCTGGAGGGGCGGAGCGCATAACGATCTTACCAGCTCCGTGACGACCGCGTACATCGTGATGCAGCGTACGGCCTTCGCGCAGAGGAACGCGGATCATTGTTTTCTTAGCTTCTTCTGTAGCTTTACGAATAGCTTCAGGCACTTCGCGTGCCTTACCTTTACCAAAGCCAACACGGCCTTTTTCATCGCCAACGATGACCAGAGCAGCAAAGCTCATATTACGGCCACCTTTAACGGTTTTAGCTACGCGGTTAATGTGAACAAGACGATCGATAAACTCGTTATCTTCTTCTTCACGTCCGCGACGATTATCTTCTCTACGTGCCATAATTTGCTTCCTAGAACTTCAATCCGGCTTCGCGAGCCGCATCAGCCAGAGCTTTCACACGGCCATGAAAAAGATATGCACCTCGATCAAAGACGACTGTGTCGACTTTTGCTTTGAGGGCACGTTCAGCAATAAGTTTCCCGATACGTTGGGCCGCAGCAACATCGCCGCCTTTAGCTTTCTTATCTTCAAGCGTAGAGGCAGATGCAATTGTGACACCCGTTACATCATCAATGACTTGCACAGAGATGTTTTTGGCGGAGCGGAATACAGACAGACGAGGACGTCCATTTGAATTTTTTTTGAGGCGGCGACGGACGCGTTGGGCCCGGCGCTGCATAAGTTCGCGTGCAGATTTCATGGCTACTTCTTCTTACCTTCTTTCTGGCGCACAAATTCACCTACATAACGAACACCCTTGCCTTTATAAGGCTCTGGTTTCCGGTATGAGCGGATTTCTGCGGCGACTTGACCAACTTTCTGCTTATTAACACCAGACACAATAATTTGCGTCGGCTTCGGAGCTTCAATTTTGATCCCTTCAGGCGGCGTATAATTCACATCGTGTGAAAATCCAAGCTGCATAGTCAGGTTCGTACCCTTCATTTGCGCTCTGTAACCAACACCACGGAGTTCAAGTTCTTTTTTAAAGCCGTTAGTAACGCCTTCAATCATATTTGCGACCATAGTACGAGCCATACCCCACATTGCTGAAGCGTTCTTAGCTCCTTCAACGGGCGTAATCGTATAAGTATCACCGTCCAATGCGCCTCTTACAGACTCTGGAAGTGAAAAATTAAGCTCACCCTTACTGCCTTTGACAGTAACTTTTTGACCCTCTTGCGTCAGCGTAACGCCTGACGCAATCGTAATCGGATTTTTTCCTATACGTGACATAATACGTCCCTATGACACTTGGCAAAGAACTTCGCCGCCAACATTGGCGTCGCGAGCAGCTGTGTCGCTCATCACGCCCTTAGGCGTAGAGAGGATAGCAATACCCAGTCCATTACGAATTTGAGGAAGTGTTTTAACAGAACTATAAACACGGCGACCAGGTTTAGATACGCGTTTAATTTCGCGAATAACCGCTTGGCCTTCAAAATATTTCAGTTCGATATTGAAAGCCCGAAAACCCGCATCATCCTGTGTTTCAGAATATCCGCGAATAAAGCCTTCATCAGCTAACACATCAAGAACGTTGCCGCGCAAGTTAGACGCAGGCGTCATAACATTAGAGCGGTTACGCATAATAGCGTTTCGGATACGCGTAAGCATATCCCCTAAAGGATCAGAAAAAGACATCTTATTCCCCTACCAGCTAGATTTCACAAGACCCGGAAGTAAGCCCATTGAGCCAAGCTCACGAAGAGCAATCCGAGACATTTTCATTTTACGATAATAACCGCGAGGACGTCCTGTCACTTGGCAACGATTACGAATACGAGTTTCCGCAGAATTACGCGGCAAAGCAGCGAGTTTCAACTGAGCGTTAAAACGCTCTTCAACGGGCAAATCTTTATCACGCGCAATATCTTTTAAAAGCGCACGTTTCGCTGCATATTTAGCAACGAGACGTTGACGCTTTAGATTGCGTTCGACTGCACTAACTTTAGCCATTCAATTTTCTCCTTCTTGCAAGACCCGAAGGTCTGCTTAGCTTGTTGCGTTCGTTTAAACCCGCTTCAGATTAATTTCTGAAAGGGAATGAAAACGCAGCCAACAATGCTTTGGCTTCTTCATCTGTCCTGGCGCTTGTTTGCACCACGATATCCATCCCGCGAACCTGCTCGACTTGATCGTAATCAATCTCAGGAAACACGATATGTTCTTTAAGGCCCATAGCATAATTGCCATTGCCGTCAAAACTTTTACCATTCAAACCACGGAAGTCACGAACCCGCGGCAGCGCGATGTTTACAAGACGATCCATGAATTCAAACATATGATCGCGGCGAAGTGTAACTTTCGCGCCAATGACCATACCATCACGTAATTTAAAGCCCGCTATAGATTTCTTAGCGATAGTCGGCACAGGTTTTTGGCCTGCAATTAATTCCAACTCAGCAATAGCTGCTTTTACTTTTTTCTTATCTGCAACGCCTTCTCCAAGGCCCATATTCAAAACAATCTTTTCGACTGCTGGAATTTGCATATCATTCTTATAGCCAAATTGCTCTTTCATTTTAGCGCGAATTTCATCGCGATAAATGCCAGCAAGGCGTGGTTCATAAGGTTTAGACATCGATGACTTCCCCTGATTTCTTGGCCACACGGACCTTTTTACCGTCTTTTAGTGTTTTAAACCCAACACGTGTTGCCACGCTGTCTTTAGGGTCAAGATGAGCGACATTTGAGACATGAATTGGCGCTTCAAATTCCATGATACCGCCATCTGGATTTTGCTGTGTTGGTTTTGTATGACGCTTAACCATACGAACACCTTTGACCACAACGCGTTGATCTTTCGGAGAGACTTTTAAAACCTCACCTTTGCGGCCTTTATCACCGCCTGAAATAACGACAACATAGTCGCCTTTTTTAATTTTGGCTGCCATGACTAGAGTACCTCTGGCGCTAGAGAGACGATTTTCATGTGATTTTTCGCACGCAATTCACGAGGAACAGGACCAAAAATACGTGTACCAACCGGCTCACCATTTGTATTAATAATGACGGCCGCATTGCCATCAAACCGAATAACAGAACCGTCGCGGCGCTGAATATCCTTACGGACACGTACAACAACCGCACGGCGAACGTCGCCTTTTTTAACTTTACCGCGAGGTATCGCCTCTTTGATCGATACAACGATTGTGTCACCAACATGCGCGTAGCGGCGCTTGGAGCCGCCAAGCACCTTGATGCACTGAACGCGGCGAGCGCCAGAATTATCGGCCACATCGAGGTTTGTCTGCATTTGTATCATGCGACGTCTCCTAGTTTCTTATTACAGGACAGGCAGCGTTAGGATTTCCTAAGCGCTGACAACTTCCCAAGTTTTCAATTTACTTTTTGGCGGACATTCGACGATGCGAACAGTTTCACCAATCTTGTGCGCATTTTGTTCATCATGCGCGTGATATTTTTTTGTCCGGCGGATCGTTTTCTTAAACAATGGGTGCAAGAATGAGCGCTCTACTAGCACAACAATTGTCTTATCACCTTTATCTGACACGACCGTGCCTTGAAGAATACGTTTAGGCATATCGCTTCCTTACGCTTTCTCAGCTGATTTATTTTCAGCCTGAATAGTTTTAATCCGAGCAATTGCACGGCGAACTTGGCGAACACGCGCCGTTTTCTCTAATTGACCTGTTGCATCTTGAAAGCGCAAATTAAACTGCTCTTTCTTTAGCTTTAGCAGCTCATCACTTAACTGATCAGCACTCAAGGCTCTTGCGTCTACGGTTTTCATAGCGCGCTCCTATTGCTCGCCGGGACGTGTAACAACTTTACACTTCACTGGCAATTTAGCGGCACCTAGACGCAGCGCTTCACGCGCAACTGCATCAGAGACACCATCAATTTCAAACATAATCCGGCCAGGTTTTACCTTGCAGGCCCAGAACTCGACGGACCCCTTACCTTTACCCATCCGAACTTCGGTTGGTTTTTTTGTAACAGGCACATCAGGGAAGATACGAATCCACACCCGACCTGCACGTTTCATGTGACGGGTAATAGCTCGACGTGTAGCCTCTATCTGACGCGCAGTTACGCGTTCAGCTTCAAGCGATTTAAGACCATACGAGCCGAAATTTAAAGATGTGCCGCCTTTGGCAACACCCTTAATACGACCCTTATGGGCTTTACGAAATTTTGTGCGTTTTGGCTGTAACATGTTTCAGTATTCCTTTTAGAGCCTCAACTAATTATTACGCGCAGGACGGCGATCACGCCCGCCGCGGTCACCGCCGCGATCATTCCCACGAGAGCGAGTATCGCCCTGCTCTGTCATGCGTTTTTCATGAGCATATGGATCATGTTCCATGATCTCGCCCTTATTAATCCAAACTTTGATGCCGATAATACCCATGGCAGTCATCGCCCGAGCAACACCGTAATCAATGTCAGCGCGCATAGTATGAAGCGGTACAGAACCCTCTTGATACTGTTCAATACGCGCAATTTCAGCACCGCCAAGACGGCCACCAAGTTTGATTTTGCATCCAACCGCGCCCATACGCATAGCAGATTGCAGCGATCTCTTCATCGCACGACGGAAAGAAACACGGCGTTCTAATTGCTGTGCAATACCGTCAGCAACAAGGTTAGCATCGACTTCTGGCTTCCGAACCTCAATGAGATTGATAAAGACTTCACCATCAACCATACCCGCAACTTTTTTGCGCAGCACTTCGATGTCAGCCCCTTTTTTACCAATCACAACACCCGGACGAGCCGTGTAGATTGTAATACGGCAAGTCTTATGCGGACGCTCGATAATAATACGAGAAACAGATGCATTTTTCAGCTCACCCATAAGGAAAGAGCGGATCGTTAAATCTTGATGTAATAAATCACCATATTCAGCAGTATTTGCATACCAACGGCTCGACCATGTGCGGTTAATACCTAAGCGCAGACCGATTGGATTAATCTTCTGACCCATTACGCAGCCTCACTTTTTGTAGAAACTTCTGGAGTATCTTCCACTTCGCGAACAACAATTGTTAGCTCAGAAAATGGCTTCAAGATACGGGCGCCGCGGCCACGAGCCCGTGCACGAAAACGTTTCATAACGAAATTCTTACCGACATAAGCTTCTGAAACAATCAAGCTATCAATATCAAGTCCGTGATTATTTTCAGCATTTGCAATCGCTGATTCTAGAACCTTTTTAACGTCCCCAGAAATACGCTTATGCGAGAATTCAAGATCAGCTAAAGCTGTATCAACCTTTTTACCGCGAATAAGTTGCGCGACCAAGTTTAGCTTTTGCGGGCTAATTCTAATCATACGCAATTTAGCGCGGGCTTCTTTATCGCCAACACGGCGTGGATTTTTTGCTTTTGCCATGACGCTCTACTTCCGTTTGGCTTTTTTATCAGCCGTATGGCCGTAATAAGTCCGCGTTGGAGAGAATTCACCGAGCTTATGCCCGACCATATCCTCATCAACCAAGACAGGAATAAATTTCTGACCATTATGCACTTGGAATGTCAGACCGACAAAACTTGGCATAATTGTACTGCGACGCGACCATGTTTTGATCGGCTTATGACGACCTTCTTCACGAGCCGCTTTGGCTTTTTTAAGTAAATACCCATCAACAAATGGGCCTTTCCAAACTGAACGAGGCATATTCCGCGCTCCCTAACGTTTCTTTTTCGCGTGACGCGAACGAATGATGAATTTGTCAGTCGCTTTATTCGAGCGAGTACGTGCACCTTTAGTTGGCTTACCCCAAGGTGTAACTGGGTGACGACCACCAGAGGTACGTCCTTCACCACCACCGTGAGGGTGATCAACTGGGTTCATGGCCACGCCGCGAACTTGCGGGCGCTTACCAAGCCAGCGTTTACGGCCAGCTTTACCAAGGTTAATGTTCATATGGTCTGGGTTTGATACCGCACCAACAGTCGAAAGACATGTTTGGTGAACCATCCGCATTTCGCCTGACTTAAGACGAACCTGCGCATACCCTTCAGAGCGACCAACAAGTTGAGCATAAGTCCCAGCAGAGCGGGCAATTTGTCCGCCTTTACCTGGCTTTAGCTCGATATTATGAATGATTGTCCCAACAGGCATTACCCGAAGTGACATTGTGTTACCAGGTTTCACATCCGCGCGATCAGATGAAATCACATTGTCCCCAACAGCTAAACGCTGCGGTGCAAGAATATAGGCTTTTTCACCATCCTTATACTCAATCAATGCGATGAAAGCTGTACGATTAGGATCATACTCTAAACGCAGAACCGTTGCGTTCACATCCCGCTTGGTCCGTTTGAAATCAACGTGACGATATAGCCGCTTATGACCACCACCTTGGCGGCGCATAGTAATACGGCCCGTATTATTACGACCACCTGTTTTCGTTAGACCCTCAGTCAAAGATTTCTCAGGACGACCCTTATGAAGGTGCGACCGATCAACCTGAACAAGGTGTCGACGAGACGGTGAAGTCGGATTGAATGT
>JBDVGI010000007.1:0-9809 GCA_039962885.1 Litorimonas sp.
AGTTATTGCTTGAACCTTTCCTTTATGTCTAAGGTATCTGGCGAGCGCGTATCATATCGTGTTGTTGAAAATGGGCGCGTGATCAACGGTAAAATGACCGAACTTCATCTACATTATTTTGACACAGCGAATATTCTCAAAGATCTGGGAGAACCTTCATGAGCAGTGATATAAATCAAGTCGTCGTCTTAGGAGCGTCTGCTGATCAAGGCGTGCCTTTAATATCTGCATTACGTGAGGCTGGCCTGACCCCAATTGCTGCCGCGCGTCGGTTAGACGCCATGAAGACAACGCCTTTTCCAGATATTGAAACTGTCTTTGCAGATTTAAACGATCAGGCCTCTTTAGAAAAAGCTTTTACAGGTCATGATGCACTCGCCATGCATTTACCTTTTGAGCATAACCGAGAGAAGGCGGCGAGCTTTGGCAAAAATATAGCGGGCGCTGCTAAGGCAGCAAGGCTAAAGAAAATCGTCTTCAATACGAGCTGTTATGTGGCGGATCATGATCTGGAGATCAGCGCACATGATGGCCGCCGAGATATTAAGCAAGCTATTATCGACTCTGGCGTCAATCATGTGTTCATCGAACCTGTTGTTTTTATGAATAATATGGTGGCCCCGTGGTGTAAGCCGTCTATCGTCAATCACAACTTGTTTGCCTATCCTGCTTCCGAGACATTAAAGATCAGTTTCATCTCATTGAGTGACGTGGGGCGTCTTATGGCAGCGGCGCTCAAGACGGATAAGGTCGACGGCACGCGTGTCAGAGTTGGAGGGCCAAAGCCCATGACAGGATTTGAGGTGGCTAAAATACTCAGTAAAGTTTCAGGAAAAAAAATTACATTTAATAGCTTACCACCCAATGAATTTGCAGCCAATATTAGCGAGCTTGTGACAGGTTCGCGCGACATTCCAGAGGGCAGTGTCTATAATGGTATGGCGAGATTTTACCATTTTTATAATAGGCAGGAGACATCACCTCTCGAAATTGACCCGTCTAGCTTTTTGGATAAACTCCCCGTTGAGCTCATGTCATTTGAAGATTGGGCCTCGGCTTATAATTGGGATTAGGTCAAAAGGTTGTGCTAACATTTAAAAATTGGGAGTGCTGAATGAGCCATATTGAAAACCGTGTCATCGTTATTACTGGGGCGGCAGGAGGTTTTGGACGGATTGTAGCTTGTAAAGCGGCTAAGCTTGGCGCTCAAATTGTCGCAGTTGATATTAATGAAGACGGTTTAAACGATACGCTTCAAACTATCTCGACTGATGGTGGCAATGCCATTGCCTGTTATGCTGATGTTACGGATGCGGCTGATATGGTGAGAGTTATGAGCGACGCGGTCGAAGCCTTTGGCCGTGTTGATGTTCTTGTTAACAATGCAGGTATAATGCCTTTGGCCTTTCTTTCTGATCATGCGAAAGCGATGGAGGCTTGGAGCTGCTGTATTGATATTAATTTTAAAGGCGTTTTAAACGGAATTACCGCAGCTCATGATCATATGATTAAGCAGGGGCGCGGGCATATTATCAATATATCTTCGATTTATGGAAATACGCCCGTTGCAGGCTCAGCCGTTTATGGTGCGACTAAAGCGGCTGTAAATTTTCTAAGTGAATCTTTACGGCAAGAGTCTTTAGGTAAGATAAAAGTCACAACCATACGTCCGACGGGGGTTGTGGAAACAGGGCTTAGTGCGTCTGTGATTGACCCTAATGCCTCGATTGGTAGTTTGGGTGTTCATATGAAAGATTACGTCAATCGTATTACGTCAATCTTTGAAGGAACGGGGCAGGATGAATGGACAGATAGTGAAAACATTGAATATCTCATGCTGTCTCCAGATCTGTTAGCGGATCAAATTATATATGCTATCAATCAACCTTGGGGCGTTTCAATTGGCGATATAACGGTTCGGGCAAGTGGTGATATGTTCTTAATTTAAACGGATTAAGCCGCCAAAAATAAATTCGATATTGGGAGAAACATAATGTCAAATACAGGTGGATGCTTATGTGGAAACGTAACTTATAGTGTGGAGGGGGAGCCTGTTGCGAATTTTTTATGTCATTGTAAAAATTGCCAAAAACAAAGTGGTTCCGCTTTTTCAATCAATTTAATTTACCCAAAATCGCAATTTAAGCTTCAAGGCGACCTTTCAACATATGTTGATAGGAGTAAGGCTGGAAGGGAGCTTCTGCGACAGTTCTGTTCAAATTGTGGGTCCCCGATATTTTCCTCTGTACCGCATATTCCTGACATTATTGTGTTAAAAGTTGGGACATTAGATGATAATTCGACTTATAATCCAGAGGCTGAAATATGGTGTGCCAGCAAGCAGAATTGGGTGGATTTCAAAGGTCTTTATCCTGAGTTTGAAGAAAACCCGCCGTCTTAGAAACCTTCAACGAGGTCGTTTCTGATGAGTCTGCAGGCATTTTTTGAAGGGTGTTAATATGACACCAGTCGGAGTTTTGTATCTGGCTCATATAATGCCCAATGCTAAGAGGTGACTTCACAATCCAACGGCATGCCTATTGCGGCAGCAATATTTTTGTGAACGTCGTGCAGAGCGATTTCGTTGGCCCCTATCACCACATGATGGTTTTTGGGCGCATGTAAAAGATTGGCATAGCCTTGCGAAGCTATGTGGTAATCTTCGTCTTGAACAATCCGCGCGGTGAGGTCGTAAGTGACCTCGCAGTCTTGCCGCTGTGCTTCGTCTTGTAAGCCAAAAGGCGCATAGACAGCAAAGTGGCATTTTGTTTTACCGACTCCGTCAGGGAAAAGTCTAAAGACTTGCGTAAAGAAGACCCCCGGTTTGACGGCGCCAAAATAGATAATCGAGTTCGGAAATAAGAAATGAACACCGCTATAGATCGTGTCAGGCCATTCGCTTTCATCTTTATCTAAAAGGTCTCCAACATAGAATTTTGGAAACTCAACACGGTGATGTTGGTCATAAGGATCAAAAACCGATTTATCATTATAATTTACTTTGGCGATTGAGGATTTGTGCAACGTGCTAAAGTGATAGCTCTCGCCATATGTATCGAGCGCGAATTTCCAATTTGAATCAGCATGCAGAATTCCTTTTTTAACAGGTTCAGCGCGGCCCAATTCTAATTGCTCTAACTGCTCTCCGAACGTGCCCAGATGGGCTTTGGCATCAATAGGCTTACCATCGGCATTGGCGCGGACGAATATCATGCCGAGATATTCTTCGCAGGGGACATCAATTAAATTTCGCCCGCCTATATCGCAATTGGCAAATCCTGCCTTGCCGGGTTGCCCGATGAGATTACCGCTTGTGTCAAATGTCCAAGCGTGAAAGGGACATGTCATTTTCTTGGCGTTGCCTTTCCAAGGTTCCGACTCTTCAATGAGTTTAGCCCCGCGATGGGTGCACATATTTAAAAAAGCACGTGCCTGTCCGTCTTTGCCGCGCATGACGAGAATGGACGGCCCTGCCGCGTCAAAAACTAAGATATCGCCAATATTGGGTATGTCCCCCGAGAGACACGCGAGTAAGGGTTGTCCATGAAAAATATGCTGAGTTTCGGCTTCAAAACGCGCCTGCGACGTATAGACAGATTTATGCAGCGGGAGAGGGGCTTTGGCCATATGTGTGCCAGAGCGTACGACTTCGACCTGCTTGCGAAGCGAAAGGCGAGCATTTTTTGCTCTGATAGTGTCCCAATCTTTAGCTTGCGGTTCTTCTGATTTTGCCATTGTGTATGTCCAGCTTAAAATTTCACGGAAGGAGTTCCGCTCGCGTTGAAAACGGACCCTTCTTGATTGATAGAGAATTTACGGGCCTTGGCCCCTAGAATGCCGTGCTCACTAATTTTGGCGCCCATGGCTTTGAAATTATCACCTGCGAAATGCGCGGTGAGGGCAGCCTCATCTTCCCATTCTTCGTAGACATTTATGCGTCCGTTATTTGAACTATCCATGTTCCAATCATAGCTTACGCATCCCGTCTGTGCGCGAACTTTATTTATCAAGGGAATCAGTGCCTCAAGCAAAGCTGCACGTTTTTCATCTTGAATGTCAATTTCGGCATATATGATGAATTTCATGCTGTTGTTCCAGTTCTTGGTGTGGTTTGGCCTGACTATAGTTGAAAGTATGCTGGTCTGCCTATTGGTAATTATGATGGGTTCGCTCTACCATGATTTTTGATAACCTAATTAAAATATATCGGGTGAGGAAGAATTAATATGAAAATTAAAGCTGTGATAGCGCCCGGCAATGGGGATGAGTTTTTATATTCTGATGTGGAAGTTGATAATCCGCGTGCGGATGAAATCCTTGTTAAAATAGAAGCCGTAAGATTGTGCCATACTGATGTCCTAGCGCAGCACGGTGTTTTTCAATTTGGGACCGCAGCCGTGTTAGGACATGAAGGGGCTGGTATCATCGAACGTATTGGCCGTGACATAACTAAGGTCAAAGTTGGGGACCGGGTATGCCTTTCATTTAGGTCATGTGGTACTTGCCGAAAATGTAAATCAAAACAGCCTGCGTCTTGTCAGGATTTTTCACCACTTAACATATCTGGTGGACGGGTAGATGGTTCAAAAGCGTTGCGACATAACGGGCAAGATATTGCCTCAAACTTTTTTGGCCAATCAAGCTTTGCTACACATGCTTTAACCTACGAGCAGAATGTGGTGAAGATTTCAGATGATATTCCTTTTGAGATTGCGGCGCCATTAGGTTGCGGTGTTCAAACTGGCGCTGGCGCGATCATGAATAGTTTGGATTGCGAAGCGGGTGCATCATTAGTTGTGGCGGGTTGCGGTGTTGTTGGCCTGAGCGGTGTCATGGCGGGTAAAATTAGGGACTGTAGCTCCATCGTGGTGATAGAACCAGTGGCGGTGCGGCGAGAATTGGCACTTGAACTTGGCGCAACGCATGTCATTGATCCTCTTGCTGAAGGCGATATAGCCGAACAGCTAAAAGACATTTTTCCATTAGGCGTAAATTACGCACTCGACACATCAGCGCGTGCTGATGTTTTGGAGGCATTACTTGGTAGCTTAGCTGTTAAAGGGGAGCTTGGGCTAGTGGGCATGATTAACCCTGATGCTGATTTCAACTGTAGCGGCGCGGCGCTTATGGCCAAAGGCCTTTCGGTCCATGCCATTATTGAAGGCGATAGCCATCCTGATAGTTTCATCCCCGAACTTATTACGCATTTTAAGGCGGGACGACTCCCGCTGGATCGACTGATTACAACTTATCCCTTAAAAGATATAAACACGGCTATCAAAGACCATAGCGAGGGGACGTGTACAAAGGTCGTTTTAATCCCGTAATCGTAATATTGTGAATTAATATGCCATTATCCAAAAACTCTCTTCATCTTGTTGATACTGAATTACGTCCTATTTTAGATGTGTTTCAGGGTTTTGATGTGAACCGTGAAACATTGCCCATGTTACGCAATCTGCCGACTCCACCTGCACTTGATAAACCGCCATTTGAAGAGGTTTTTGTAAAGCGAAAAGATTCTGAGGACGCACTTAGGCTTCTTATTATCAAGCCTAAACTCGAGGCGCCCATTCAAGGGTTACCAGCTCTGCTTTATATGCACGGCGGTGGTTTTGTATTTGGTTCGCCTGAAACTATTTTGCCGACCATGCAGCGTTTAGCTGAAGATGTTGGTTGCGTCATTATATTGCCCGCTTACAGGCTCGCGCCTGAACATCCGTTTCCTGCGGCTTTAAATGATAATTACTTGGCTTTGAGCTGGGTGCATGAGCAGGCCTTAGATCTTGGGATAGATATATCACATATTGCCATCGGCGGTGATAGTGCGGGCGGGGGACATGCGGCCGCCTTGAATATTGCCGTGCGCGATAGAGGCGAGTTCTTACCTATTTATCAGTTTCTAATCTATCCTATGTTGGATGATAGAACGGGTCGCCTGCGTCCCCCAGCAGCAAATACAGGTGAATTTATTTGGACGCCGGAAAATAACGTCTTTGGCTGGAGTTCATATTTAGGCTGTGCGGCAGGGTCTAACGATGTTCCTCAAGGGTCAGTCCCTGCGCGCCAAAAATATTTATCGGACCTGCCGCCAACTTTAATTGCGACAGGCAGCCTTGATCTTTTCGCGCCAGAGAATGCGGCGTATGGGAAACGGTTGGCAGATCAGGGAATTGCCGTTGAAACTAAAGTCTTTGATGGGGCTTACCACGGCTTCAATGTCATGTTGCCTGACGCGACTATATCCAGAGAGTTTCACGCGTTTTGCGTTAAGGGTCTGAAAACAGCTTTCAAGACATAAATGCTGTATTACGATTTAACACGGTCGTTTAAAAAGTCATAAGATAAATCTTCTGGGCCTTGTATTCCGCGTGTCAAAATTTCTGCCATGCGCGGATTATCCCAACCGTCTTTAGTTTCGTCAACGCGGCTCCAATCATAAAGCGCTTTGCGGTGTACTATGCGCCACTCACCATTACGTTTCTCAAATTTATCAAGATAGCGGCCTGCCGCGATGACATCCTTTTTGCCGTCTTCACCAGGAACGACATGATGCGCGAAAAAATAGGACTCGGTCCCTGCTTTGTCGCCATTAATGCTGATATTTATATTCGAGATGAAATGTTGTGTGCGTTCATAGTTTCCAAGCTGCTCAATCACCCAATCGTTAAAATCTGTGGCCGATCCTTTAAATAGCCCGTGGTCATCTGTGGCATCATCATGAAAGCAGGAGGCAAGAAGGGCTTTGTCACGCCGATCAAGTCCGCGTGCGAGGCGGTATATAATCGCTGTTATTTTTTGCGTGGCTATTGTGTTTCGAATATCTTGAATTTCATCGGGTGTTAATTGTGATGTCATGTCTTATCTCCCCTTAAATCACTATCATATCCGTGAGCTGTCTACAGTACAGCTCGGTGATAGTGTAAATTATAATTTAACAACGATTAGACTGAAACTTAGTGAGCTTGTCACCCCTTAAAACAATCAGGTCGTTTCAAGACAGTCAGAGTTGACTTTTTTATAGAGGCTGTGCAGTTTTTGATTTTAAAGAGTTATTTAATGGAAAAGCCCGTGGGTAGATTAACAGGTAAATCAGCCGTCATATTAGGCGCGTCGTCTGAAAAAGGAATTGGCGAGGCTATAGCGCGTATATTCGTATCTGAAGGCGCGAATGTGACCGTTAGCGGGCGTAATAAAAGCGCACTCTCTGCTTTAGCTAAAGATATTGGTGGTTCCGCATGTGTCTGTGATATTGTGCAGGAATCTCAGATTGAAGGCTTATTTGCGCATGCAGCAGACAGATTTGGTAGTGTTGATATTGCTGTTAACGCAGCGGGTATAAATATGCCTGGCGCCATAGAAGGTTTAACGCGCGAGACCTTACAAACCTTGTGTGATATTCAATTTATAGGCCCAGCACTCTTCATTAAACAAGCCGCTGCAGCGATTGATAAAAGCCCTTCAAAGTCAGGCGGATCTATCATGTCATTATCATCAATTACGGCGGAATTAACAGGGGCAGGGCTTGGGGCTTACGCGGGAACGAAAGCGGCTATCGATAAATTAGTTAAAGTCGCAGCGGTAGAATATGGACCTAAAAATATTCGGGTCAACTCTATTTCCCCGGGCATAACTCCGACCCCGATGACAGAGAAGATTTTTGATACACCCTCCATGGTCAGCGCTTTTGAGAAAGAGACGCCAATTGGACGGCTTGCGACACCAGAAGATGTTGCCTTTGCTGCGCTTTACCTTGCGGATGATCGGTGCATAACAACGGGTGATAATATTCGTGTTAGTGGCGGTATACATTTACGCCGCCTACCGACTTATCCCGAAATGATGGGTTCTTAAACCACCCAACTAGAATTGAACGTTAAAGAGAATATTATGTCGACAAAGACCGCATCATCTAAAGCTGAAGCCCAAAAGAAATGGGTTAATAATGATAAAGTTCCAGACCCTAAGCTTGGTACAAATCCCATCACGGGAGATCGTTATTATGATCAAGCTTTTGCCGATAAAGAATGGGACAAGCTTTGGACGAAGGTCTGGCTAATTGCCGGACTCGAGTCGCAAATGCCAAATCCGAATGATCACATCACCTGTGAAATTGGCCGTGAGTCTATTTTGTGCACGCGAGACAAAGACGGTAAAGTTCGGGCTTTTTATAATATTTGTCAGCACAGAGGAAATATTCTTGTGCATGAGGAACAAGGCTCTTCCAAACATTTGACATGTAAGTATCACGGATGGAAATTTACAACAGACGGAGAGTTAGCGCTTGTGCCTTGTCCTGAAGATTTCTCGCAAGGTAATCCGTGTGGAAAATTGCGCTTGAAAGAATTGCCATGTGAAGTGTTTGGCGGATTTGTCTGGTATTCTATGGATGAAGATATTGTTCCTTTGAGTGAATATTTGGGCCCAATAAAAGAACAGTTTGAATGTTATCAAATGGAAAACATGAAACGCACGCATTGGGTGACAGTGGAAGGGGAGTTTAACTGGAAAATTGTGCAGGATAATTTCAACGAATCTTATCACTTGCCATTCGTCCACCCTCAAACTCGCTATATTATGGAGCAGCATTATAAGGGTTGCCAGTTTGATATGTATGCGCCTGAGGGACATACGCGGATGATTATGCCAGGCTCTCAACCGACAAAATCATTGAAAGGTGAAACAGATGAGGTGCTTGAACGCCTTGCGCCTGACCTTGAATTTTGGGATCTTGACCCTGAAGACTTTAGAGATAACCCCAGAAGTATTCGTGAAGCCTTGCGTAAACGCAAACGTGAGTTAGGCGAAGAAAAAGGCTTTGATTTCTCTCGGTTCAATGATGCCCAGATCGTTGATCATTTCCATTATACAGTTTTTCCAAATCTGTCATTTAGTCTCAAACCTGATGGGTGTATTTGGCTGCGGGCGAATCCGCATCCAACGGATCCCGAAAAGTGCATATTCGACATGTGGTATTTAACATGGTTCCCTGAAGGCGAGTCCGCTTATTATTCTAAAGCTATGTATGAAGCCGTTGATATGACGAAAGAGGTTCCGCATGAAGTCGGAAAGGTTGGTGAGGTTTCTACGGGGTTTGTTATTGACCAAGATGTTGCAGTCTGGACCTCTCAACAAAAAGGCCTGAGGTCGCGTGGATATAACGGTGATTATCTACCTGATCAGGAAAATCGTGTTCGGTTTTCTCATGAAAATATAGACCGTTATCTTGAAAAAGAAGATTAGGCTCGTTGAGCGATGAGTGCCCGATTATTCGGGCACTGTCCCCGACACAATTGAGATTGCGTTATCAACGCGTATTTGAGCGCCATTGATAAAGCGTGATTCATCAGAGGCTAAAAATAAGACTGTATTGGCGATGTCAATCGGCTCGCCGATCTTATTGCCCTCGACAACTTTGGATTCCTTCGTGTTTGGAATATTTGCTTTGGAAATTTTCTGGCGAATGCCTTGTACCATTGGCGTCATAATGGCGGAGGGATGAATGGAGTTGCAACGAATGCCATATTTATTAACGGCACAATGGGCGGCAATTGTGCGGGTCATGGCTTCAACTGCACCTTTGGCCGCGCTATAAGCCAATACATTTGGCGCACCTTGAATGGAGGCGATAGACGCCATGTTGATGATAGATCCGCCGCCTGTTTCTTTCATGGCTGCAATGGCGTATTTACTTCCGAAAAATGTACCGTCCGCACTCACAGCCATAACAAAGCGGTAATCCTCAGTTTTTTGATTTTCGATTGTGCCAGCTTCAACAACGCCCGCATTATTGACGAGAATATCTAATT
>JBDVGI010000008.1:0-6668 GCA_039962885.1 Litorimonas sp.
AAACTAATCTTGCCACCAAAATAACAAGTTATAAACGTAAAAATAAAGCTGAAATTTTTAGTGAAAAAGTTGCGGCAGGGAGTCAGAAAACCAAAATTTCAATATATGTAGAAAAAATCAAAAATACTAAAAACACATATAAAATTAGTTATGATATAGACCTTCCAAGTCGGCCTTTCGTTGCTATATTTGTACTGTTGATGTTTCTAACTTTCATAGTCATTGGGCAATTAGTTGGTCTAGGCATCGCAGTTGTTTTATATATGATGTTTTCAATGTCTGATAAAACGAAAATTGAAAAAGTATTTCCAATCAAGTCTATTATCCATGACGCAATTTTAAAACTAGAGAACAATGTTGAGTAAACTTAATTCTAATAGTTTCGGTAGTTTTGAGAAACATCTGATATTCTCTGTACCTAAACAACATGCGCCCTTGCTTGAAGATGCTGGTTGGAAAGTTTTTCAAAATAGCGTTATCGGAACGCAGTTTAAGTTTAGCTTTCATAATCGCGGTACAGGCGATGATGAAACAGTTTTGTTCGAACTTATGCATGCCCTGCCTGAAACGTACGAAGGCAATGGTTTACGCGTGCTTTGGGGACGATCTGAATATTAGAACGAATGCCTAATGGTTGATTTCAAAACGTAGAAACATCCCCAAAACGGACGTTGTAATGAATATTAATCACTTAAATTATTCAATGTAATCGTGGCTTTTCAATAAAGACCTCCGGTGTGATCGTCTTCACATTTTCTTCCCTCTCCAATAGTTTTAACAACCTAAATTTTAGTATTACAATTCTATATTTTTCGTACACGAAACAGAAAGTTTGTGAGTTTGCTATAGAAGTGGGGGCAGTCATGAATAGGTACAGAGATAGAAGGCGTGCGAGAAAAGCGACGCGAAAGGAACTAAGAGCAGACCGAAAAGCGGTTCGATGAGAGATGTGATTTCAAAGGCTAGATTTTAAACTGGTGCACTACCCAAATAAACGTAAAATTGACTCCAATTGCTATTCATGATTAAATTGTTGTATAAAAATAGAAAGGGCGTAAATATGGGAAAAGCTGAAGAAAACACACCAAAAACCAAGAACTGGTTTGCGTATTGCAATACTCAACCTGGGAACGCGGAAAACTTTTACGTGATAGGACAAGTGGAAACGAATGCTTCAAATTTAATTCCAAAACTTAGAAAAGCGCATCAAGGCTTGAATACAAAAATATTAATTTTGGAACTTACAATCGTAGATATTAGCACTCCTGGAACTGTAGGCACCCCTTCAGTAGCATTCAGGCCTGCAAGGTATGACCAAGAGACCTGCATAAATGATCAAGAAAAAATCGAAACTGTGTCAATAATAGTTCCAGGTGATGGAGATATCATTGACATAAAAGTTGAAGAAATTTCCTAATATTTGACAAATCTGCGTATAGAACTGCGAAATGCAAAATGCCGTTAAGGCGTTCATTTTAGCCGCTCTTCCAGGCCGACTTGGAATATATATATATATGGGTCGGCTTTATGCCTACTTTTCATAGTTTGAGCTAGAGAGCAGCTGCAATTTTTTGAAAGTACACTAAAATGTACCGTCGAGAAAAAGAAGCGTCGGGGTGCAGTTGTATTACGTAGACTATATCCACAATCTAAAGTCATGGTATATTGTATATTTTCTGAATTTCTATGAAAATAGAAATAAATATTATATTCGACGGTGCAATTAAATTCCAAAACAACCTAGGAAATAAGATGACTACATTTTACTGTGCAGATCGATATTATGAGTGTCGCAATAATATACCGGGGCGAGTTGAAAAACGGCATATAGGCCTTTGGAGAAGTACGGCTTCACGGGCTTGTTATGGTCCGCAAATTGTTATTTATCATCATTTTGACGAAATCCCCTCTGATGTGGGTGATCGCCGCGTCCAATATAAACAAACAACTTGTGACCGGGGGAGGCCATTACACATTATTGAAACAGGTGATAGAAGACCTATTAGAACAACAAGGGCTCACAGGAGAGAAGGTTCTCACTGTGGTTTTATCTAAACTTCAAGGGCGTTCAATTTTGAGCAGCATCTATTAAATTATACATACAGTTTAAGAAATACAAATTTGGGAGATTATAATGATATTAACGAAAAATGACATTTTAGAAAAAATGAAACACAAATTGCTTTCAAAAGTTGGTTTCGGAATTTCGTCTTCTGAAAATGTTGCTGTATTAATTGTATCTATTAAGAGTCAATCTTACGAAACAACCTTAAAAACTTTAAGTTCAGCTCTAAAGGATGGTCACCATTTTGATGTTTTAAGTCATGTAACAAGTAATCCTGAAGGGAGGCATATAGCGGCAATTTACGATGTGAACGATCAAACAAAACCGCCTAACAAAAGTGACTATTCTCAATTTGAATCAACTTATGGAGAATGGGTTGTGGCGAGCGGTGGCACTTTTGAAGCCGCTTTACCCAATTACGATAACCCAGCCTCGCCAATTATACCTCTTTATGCGAGTAGGTCACACATATCTTGTGGTTCGAATGGTTACGTGAACGCAGTTTTGGTAAAAATAGAAGCCTCCGAGGATGGAGCAAAGTTTAACAAGGCCGGTAAAGACCCATTTATAGGAAAAACTTTACGCGTTATCCCACCTGGTAATGTTAGTGACACAGCTGTAGAATCGGATAGGCTTACTATATTCACTGATGAAAATGGAAAGATAACGGACTGGGGTGTATTTTAGCCACTCATAAAACGTTTGACATGCATTTAGTTATATTAGGCTAATACATAGCGCGGAGCAACATCCCCTCCACGGCAAGCGTACCTTGCATCTTGGCAAACAAAAGATGAGCCTGATTTTTCAATATCTGGTTCATGCGTAGCACACCCGACTAGAAAGCGTTATAAGCATTTGCTAGCAGAGTTTCATTCTTATTTTATATGTTACTCTGAATTATTAGGCAACCATGCGCGCGGTTGGGTTTGCTCGAAAACACACCTTAGAGGCTTACTTTGGGCGTTTTAAAACACTGCTAACGTCCGCTTTGCCCCCCTTGAAGAAGTCGCAAATATCCCCTTAGCGGACGTTAGCCCAACAGCCTACTTTGAGAGCTTTTGAAAACATAGGGCGTGGATAGTAATTCAGTCAACATAACCAGCTGTCGAGGCCAATTCCGACAGTCTGATATTTTCCTTATCAAGTTTATCGATTAAGTTTTTATCAGATGGCGACTTTAAAAGAGCCATATAAATTAATCTACATCTCAAAATTTGAATTTGAATTCTTGTTTTTGTAAAAGTGTTTTCTGAATACAGATTTAGCATTTCCCAAAAGGGGTTGTTAAATGGGTTTTCGCAGTAGGGAACCGCCTCATACGATGCGGTATCATAACCTAGCGAGGCCATAAATTTCGCAATCTCATCCTTTAAGGAACTGGAGAAATCTCCCAACTCATCAAGAAGCAGTTTCAATCCCTTGATGTTTTTTTCGATTTCGTTGAGGTTTTCTTCGGGCCCATCAAAAAACTCCACTTCCATTGCTAAGTGAAATTCTGCCAACCATTCTTTATTCTTCAGTTCTATTTCAGATAGTTTAGATAATTGTTGTTCATGAATATTATTTGCTTGTGTATCAGAAATCTGAAATTCATTTTCAGCAAACTTTATCTCATGTCTATTTTTCATACCCTGAAGTGTTCTTACAGTAAACTTTTCAACGTCATTAGTTTCAACATGATGCCGGTAACACATGAGCAATAAATTTTCGAAAGACCTGCGGTTTTCGTCTGACATGTCTGGATTGTATCTCTGGCCCTCTTCTTCCGCAGCTTCAATGTGGCATATCTGTGAAACAAAGGCACCATGTTCATTGATAAGAATGTGTTCACATTCTGGGTAAGCACATTGATTACCGGACAATGCAAATAGTCGCCTAATAGTGTCCAATTTAGGTGCTTTTCTAGCCATAAGAATTACTCTCAACAACGATTTAAAAGCTATAGAGTAGTTACGCTCACCCTACCAGATAGCATTTGCAACCCGTTAGCTTCAATAACTTATCGAGCATAGTTTTAATCACCTAACCACACCAATCAGGCTTCTTAGAAAGCGCTTTACGGCCTTTGTGTAGCCACGGTTTCAAATACCCCAAAGTTATCCCTACCTGATCTAAATCCTCACCAGATACGCTTAAATCGAGTACAAGGCGCTCATATTTATCCAGCCCATATTCTTGAGTTATAGAAACCTCTACATTGCGTGTGAAACCCACAATCCATTCTTTGGCTTCATATCCTCGCTCACGTTCCAATTCGCACTTAGCACCGCCTAGCGGACACAATCGTTTCAGACTTAACTCCACGTCTAGCAATGATGATATTAAGTTCTCGGGAGACACATGCCCCTCCGACAATGATGTGTCGGTTACAACCTTCTCTCAAAGTATTATAAAGTAAATTTCGAAGGAAAGTTTCTTTTATATTTATACAAAATCATCAATGTTAACTGATGGATAAAAGAAAATATGTTTTTCCACTTTACAAGTAATGAGTGTTTATGAATATATACACGTAACTTTGAGGGGAGTTATAATGAAAAACACGTTCAAGAAAGCTTTGGCACTTTCGACATTTACAGCAATTAATCTATCAAGTTTTCAAGGCATTGCACATGCGCAAGGCAATGATAACAGCCTCACTGTTGATGGTACGACATTCACATATGGACAAAATGTAGTTAGTCCGTCTTTAACCGTGCAAGATGCACGCGGCGTAACAACACATTACGAATATAATCAGCGCGGACAAATTATAGAAGAACAATCTGCAGAGCGCGGCTCAATCCAATATGAATATGACGAGTACGGTAATGTTGTTGAGCAACGCAACGAAGGCGGGTTAATATTTAAGCGCAAATATGATGATCAAAACCGCCTAACGCGAGAGGTGATGAAAGAGCGCGGTATTGACCGCAAAGTCACACGTTATAATTACGATAATTGCGACAATGGCCTAGGGCGTTTATGCGCGGTCAATGCTGATGGAAACATTACCCGTTATGATTATAATCCAGACGGGAATTACACGCGAGTCGCAACACGGCATAACGGAGAAGATAGTTTCGAAACTACGCGTTATTTTTATAATGAGGCAGGCGGACTTGATCGTATGCATTACCCCACTGGCCTTGTTGTAAGCTACCATTACGCTGATGATGGTTTTGTCAATCGCATTATTGGTCGTTACGAGACAGGAGAAGACAAAGCCCGCTTTATTATCGCCAATAATATCCGTATTAATCCAGAAACTGGCGGGTTAACGACCTTAAAATTTGGCAATGGCTTAAAGCTAAAACAACAATTCAATCAAGATAATATACTCGCAAACTCGGAGCTCTTTAAAGGTAGCAATCGCCTTGATTCATTTGCCTACACTCGAGACGATGCAGTGAACATCACACATATAGACCGCTTGAATGATGAAAATGATACGCGTTATAGCTATGATGATAACCAACGCCTTATCACCGAAGATATAGGCAGTAATATAGCCACACAACGCAGCACATCCTATGGCTATGATGCTGTGAATAACCGGATACGTTATGAAAGCGATAACGGCTCACGAGCTTACACCTATGCCCCTACATCCAATAGGCTTGATAAGATTGGCCGCAAAAGCTTTAGTTATGACGAGCGCGGCAATCTGCTCGAAGATCGCGATGGTAAACGCCGTTTTGAATATGACGTTACCAACCGCATGAACGCTTTTTATAAGGACGGAGAGCTTAAAGCGAGCTATGATTATAATGCCCGCGGACAACGTATTCGTAAGACCTTGCATAATGTGAAAGGCAATGAAGATCGTTACAAAACACTGCATTTTGCCTATGCGCCGAGCGGAGAACTTCTCTCTGAATTTGGCCGCAATAATGATAAGTCCAACCGCTTTGCTCGTGATTATGTCTGGTTTGGCAATGTCCCGATTGCGCAAATCGAACGCAAAGTTCGCCCTGATGGGACAACGCGTAAAGCCAAGATCAGCTATCTTCACACAGACCATCTTGGCGCGCCATATTCAGCGAGCGACGAAGACGGCAAAATTGTCTGGCAATGGAACCATGATGCTTATGGCCATGGTAAAGCTAACCGTGATGTAGATGGTAATGGTGATGACACTGTGGTTCGGCTGCGTTTTACGGGGCAATATCATGACCGTGACAGTCAATTATTTTACAACCACTTTCGCGATTATGACCCTAAGCTTGGCCGCTATATCCAATCTGACCCTATCGGCTTACAAGGCGGCATAAACCGCTATGCTTATGTGAGTGGCAATCCTGTTAATTACGTTGACCCTAAGGGGTTATCCCGTATTAGGACCCCTCTATTATGTTGGCCTGTGAGTGACGGGGTATCTTGTCAAAAACTACCTACAAATACATCCTCAATACAACTCGATACGTCTAGCGATGATAGCTTTGGCGGAGGTGGTCCTGGGTTTAATGACTATGAATTTGGAGGTGGGTTCAATGAATTATCAGATAGAATAGTTTGTTTCGGTGTAGAAGCAGCTATCGCCGCAACAACTAATGAGCTTTTAGCAGCCAGGGAACTACTTAGAAGAGCTGCTAGAGAATTAGGCAATACAACTTTTAAT
>JBDVGI010000009.1:0-2575 GCA_039962885.1 Litorimonas sp.
CATCATGACGCAAGCAATCAATCTGTGAAAAAACTCGCAAAGCTCGTTTCAAACACAACAGGAAATATGATGATTATCTGCGGCACGCAACCTGCTCTGCAAGTTTATAGCGGCTCGAATATTCAGGCGCTGTCGGGGAAATGCGGCACAATTTATGGCCCCAATCACGGCATCGCCTTAGAACCGCAAAATTTTCCGAATGCCATAAACGAAAAAAGCTTCCCCAGTCCGTTAATTGGACCAGAGAAGCTCTATCATCACACAATTCGCTACACAGTTAAGGCAGCGAAACCGTCTTAAGAGTTACAAGCAGCTTGCAGCCTCAACGCTATCAAGGCCTTGCGCCTGCCCGACCGCTGCATATGTCAATTTGCCATCACATACATTCAAACCGTTGAGTAAATGCGGGTCATTAGACAAGGCTTTCTTCCAGCCATGACGCGCGATTTGTTTGGCGTGACCTAATGTGGCCGCGTTAAGAGCATATGTAGATGTCCGCGCAACTGCGCCTGGCATATTGGCAACGCAATAATGCACAACGCCGTCGACGATGTAAATTGGATCCGCATGTGTCGTCGCTTTGGACGTTTCAAAGCAACCGCCTTGATCAATCGCTACATCGACCAGAACAGACCCGTCCATCATAGTCGATAGCATGTCGCGCGTGACAAGTTTTGGCGCAGCCGCCCCCGGAATAAGCACAGCACCAACAACCATATCGGCTGTTTTTATAAGGTCAGCCAAAACAGCGGGCGTTGAACGGATAACTTTAGCGCGGTTACCAAAATGATATGACAATCGATCCATCACAAGAGCAGAGCGGTCAAGAATTGTCACGTCCGCACCCAAACCAACGGCCATTTGAGCTGCGTTAAAACCAACATCTCCGCCGCCAATAACAATGACTTTAGCAGGTGCAACACCTGGCACTCCGCCAAGCAACACACCGCGTCCGCCGCTATCTTTCTGCAAAGCTGTCGCGCCCGTTTGGATAGCTAGGCGTCCTGCCACTTGACTCATAGGTTTTAGTAAAGGCAAGTCGCCATTATCATCGGTGACAGTTTCATAAGCGATACAAACAGCGCCGCTTTTGAGCAAAGCCTGTGTCTGTGCAGGATCGGGCGCAAGATGAAGATATGTATATAAAATTTGACCTGGACGTAGCATTGCGCATTCCACAGCTTGCGGCTCTTTGACTTTGATGATCATATCACATCCGTCAAAAATCTCTTTGGCCGTTGCTTTGATCACAGCACCTGCCGCTATATATTCATCATCATTAGCCCCAATGCCAAGGCCTGCACCTGTTTCAATCCAAACCTCTTGCCCGTCATGAATAAGTTCAGCAACACTCTCAGGCGTTAAGCCCACCCGGTATTCATGATTTTTAATTTCTTTTGGAACCCCGATAAGCATAATTTACTCCAGCGCTGTATGTTTAATATCTGTTTTTTAAATATCAAAGTCTTGAATATTTTTTATCCGATATATCTTGAAAAACACGACATAATCTGATTTATATTCTATATATTAGATTATTAATGAAATGAAATTCTGTGATTGATAAAATAGATCGTAAAATCTTATTACTCCTGCAAAAAAACTGTCGTCAATCTATTGCAGATATTGGCGAAGATGTTGGCCTGTCACCTTCGGCCTGCCACCGGCGTATTGGTATCCTAGAAAGCAAAGGCGTCATTGAGAGATATGCTGCGCGGCTTAACGGAGAAAAGCTTGGTTTTAATATGGTGTTTTATGTTGAAGTCACCCTTGAAGGCCAAAGCGAGTCGATCTTATCTGCTTTTGAAAAGGCGGCTCTGGCACGGCCAGAAGTTCTGGAATGCCACCTTATGACTGGCACAGCAGATTATCTGATTAAAGTCGCAGCCCCTGACACCAAACAGTATGAACGCCTATACAGACAAACCATCGCGGCTTTGCCTCATGTGAGTCGAATTCAGTCATCTCTCGTTATGAAAACGATCAAACGATGGACGGGATACCCCCCATTGAATGCTTAAACCTCGTAATTAACCTAGCATTGCAGGAATATGAGCAAGATTTAACAGCAAATTTTGCAAAAACCCCGAAATCCACATAGACCCTACGCTCTCCAAGCGCTATGCCCAGCTATGGCATATGGACATGATGAGTCCTATGGCTTGGGGGCTTTTAAGGGTCTAAACTGTAGGCATGAATGTAAAGATTGGGAAGTTTCTGTGAAAAGATCGTTTCGGACGTTCACATCTATCGCAGCTTTATCTTTGGCTGCAGGGTTATGCGTGCCATTATCTGCTCAAATTGTCACTGCCGCAGGCACAAACCGTCCGCTCGAACTTGCTGCGGATAGTCCCTTTCGTGATCCCGATATTATTTACTTAGAAGCTGATGAACTTGTAAATGACGAAGCCACTCAAATGCTCACGGCGGAAGGTGATGTTGAAGGCCGTTATCAAGATAGAACGCTACGCGCAGATAATGTCCTATATAATCTGGAAACTGGAGTGGTTATCGCAACAGGGAATGTTGTACTCATTGATGCCACAGGCTCTATACAATATGCTGATAAGCTTGA
>JBDVGI010000010.1:0-2086 GCA_039962885.1 Litorimonas sp.
GTCATATCAGACCAGAACCAATCAAACTCATAACCGCGATTGACGGATAATCTATCTTCCGAAATCAAGCCTGTCTTGAGGCGCAAATCCATATAGTTGATCGAGGAATTCCATCTGCAATCCAATAGGGCGCGTATGCGGGCTATTCCACATAACGGCAATACCAGCATTTTTTTCAGGAGAAAATAACGTCAAGGCACGGTAACCTTCAACACCGCCGCGGTGCCCAACAATTTTATGCCCGTAATAATCATAAACTCGCCAACCCAGACCATAATGCGCATTGCGTAACCCCTCAAAACGTCGGTTCAGGAAATTCTGCTCGCGAGGAGTTTGCACGCGAGGAGCTTGCATTTCGGCAAGACGTTTATCAGGAAAATTCGAATGATCTGGCATCTGTGCAATCATCCACTTGGCAAGATCTTTAACCGAAGAATTCACCCCCGCAGCGGCAGGCACACGATAGTAATTCGGCTTCACCCGAGAGATCCGCTGCCCAAAACGTCCATGCGGCCGGGCCCAATTTTTTGACCTGATTAAACCTTCATATGTCACGCTTGCTGTCGTCATTTTCAATGGCCTGAAAACACGTTCTTGAACAACTCTTGCATAAGGCTTCCCTGTCATGCGTTCAATGATTTCAGAACTCGCATCATAGGTAACATTTTGATAGGTATGACAGGTCGCCGGCGCGCACAAATATGACAATCGATTGAGATTAGCGCGTGCATTTTTCGCATTATCTCCGCCTTCTATGCGATTATCATAGGCATTACGGACAATACCAATTTGATGCGAAAGTAAATTAAAGAGGTTAACTCTGACAGGTGCAGGCGGGAGCTTTAAGGACGGCGCGAGGTCTTCGGCTTTTTCATTTAAATTAAAATGCCCATCTTCGGCCAATGACAAAACCGTATTGGCCGCCACGCCCTTAGATACAGAGGCCCAGCGAAAGACTGTATCTTCTGTGACCAATATGCCGCTATCGCGCAAAGCTTCCCCGTAACCTTTTGCAAAGGTGATCTTACCATTTTCAACAATAGCCATCGACAGGCCCGTCATTTCCAGTTGCTGCATCAGTTCCGAAGCCCGGCGGTCCATATAATCTGTATCAACTTGGTTATGAGCCACCGCTGAAGTAGCTTCGAGCGTTTGCGCATTCACAGGCACGGCGCAAAGTCGCAATCCGCACAGAGCAAAGCAAAGACTAACAATGAACGGCTTTATCAACATAAAATCTGCCCTACAGACTTCTGTAGGAAATGAAAATTACAATTCGCAGAAAATTAGATTAAATTCATGTCAGGCCAAGCCACAACAATAATAATGCGCCTAAAACTAAACGGTAAATCATAAATGGGAACATCCCTATTTTTGGGACATATTTCATAAAAACCGCAATCGTAGCAAAAGCTACCACGAATGACAGGCTCGCTACAATCAGTCCCGCGCTCAAACTCGCATTCCCCCCACCTTCGCTCGCAAGCTTATACACCGCATACAATCCGCTCACGCCTATCACTGGCAGGCTCATGAGCATCGAAAAGCGTGCCGATTCTGACCGTGTCAATCCCATTGACAAAGCTGCCGTCATAGTAATGCCCGAACGCGATGTTCCAGGAATAAGCGCTAACGTCTGTGCCAGTCCCATAAACACAGCCCCCTTCCAACTTAAGTCATCAACGGATTGCGTTTTTTTCCCTTTTACATCGGACACCCAAAGGACAACACCAAACACCATAAAAGCGACGGCTATAACAAAAGGAGACCGCAGCGCCGCGTCAAACCCGCCAAACTCTATCAATGCCCCAATGACTAAAACAGGCGGCGTCGCCAAGATTAAATTTAAGGCGAGTACGGAATTTACATTTAACCGCGTCTTGAGAAGGTCAAAAAAGCCCAAAACCATACCAGCAACATCTTTGCGGAAATAGGCCAACACCGCAAATAGAGTTCCGAAATGCGCCATCAGGTCAATCATAGCCCCTTGATCTTGCCAGCCCAAAACTTGTGACGGTAAAATCAAATGCGCCGAGCTGCTCACAGGAAGAAATTCCGTTAGCCCCTGAATAACTGCGAGGAGAAT
>JBDVGI010000011.1:0-16892 GCA_039962885.1 Litorimonas sp.
TACCTTTTTGTGGGAAAACAACATAGAGCGCAAAACAGCAAAATTACAGATAAACTTAAAAAACTTGCTTATTTAATCATATTTGGCCTTTGGCTTGCAAAACCTCTTGCAAATCATAAATATGTCCTGAAAAGAGAGCCCAATGAATAGCAAACCGACAACCCCCGAAATGTCATCTCCTATGTCAGCTCACCTTACTGTGCAAGCCGAAGCCAGACTATTGGAGTTTAGCCGCTCAGAGCTATTTGCCAAAACCTTTCGTGAAGGCATGGACATGGTCGAGGAAACGGCTGCATATTTGGACGGACCGGGGCGTCAAGATAGCCAGAAATTAAACAAAGATGATGCGCTAACCTATGCGAGCCAATCAATGCGGCTTACAACGCGGTTAATGCAAGTGGCCAGCTGGCTGCTTGTTCAACGCGCGCTCAAAGAAGGCGAAATGACACTTCAAGAGGTTCGTGCTGAAAAATACCGTCTTGTGGAAGAGATAAAAAATCATGACGGGCTTAGTTTTTCAGAACTCGCCAAAAATTCCTATGCATTGCCTGCACGATTACTTGATTTATTAGCGCGATCTGAAGCCCTTTACGAACGGATCATGCGTCTTGATCGTTCCCTATATGGAACTATCGCAGCGCAAGCTGGCAATACTGTTGCCGATCAAATGAACCGTCTACAGGACGCTTTTCGTAAGGATTAACCGCGAAAGCTCCTACGACATAAAACTATTTAACCTCCCACGTTAAAACATAAAACGTCCTTATTTCGAATAAGGACGTTTTTTTGACTCTACTGCAATTTTGTCAATGACACTTGACATGTCAATATAACATGTCATATAGTCAATTAAACTTGACATACATGATTTAGGAGACATAGGTGATAGAAGAAAAAATAAACCTCGAATGGAGAAAATTTTCTGGGCAATTTATAATGTGTTTACTGGCCCTAATGGGAGGTATTCACGCAAGCCTGCATTTTTTCGTGGCCAAAGGCACGCGCATAGCATTTGCAGATTCAGACATTGGATTTATAATAGGCGCTTTATTAGTCATAGGAACATTTTACGCCGCATTATGGGTCATACGCGTCCCTTATAAGAAAGACATGTTTGAACGCAGGCTTCGTAATTGGTCAATGACATATGCAGCCATTATGGTTCTATTATTTTCGGCCACGATTAATATTGCGTATCAAGCTTATGATAAAGGTGGTTTCTTAATTACGCCCTATATGATGCCTGGTATTTGGCTTTTGAGTTATATCATTTACGCGCAATATACGCGCTACTGTATCGCTACTGGACGCAAAAATAGCTTCCTTGATGGCAGTTCTTGTTAAATGAAAAACCGTATCAAAGTTTTGCGCGCTGAAAAAAATTGGAGCCAAGCTGCTCTAGCAGATTTACTTGGTGTTTCGCGTCAATCCGTTAACGCCGTAGAGACAGGAAAATTTGACCCGTCTTTACCGCTTGCCTTTGCGATTGCTAAATTGTTCGGGCAAACAATTGAAGCTGTGTTTATGCCTGATGAATAAGCCGGCAAGGCTTTGTGTGACGCAAACATAGCTACGCGGCGCAGCTTAAGACCTAGATAGCCAATCCAGCCTTTTACGCGTTGCCCAATGCCGCAACCTTGTTTTAGGGCTGGCACTTAGATCTCGGACTTTCACAGGCTTTAGGGCTTTATTAAATTTATAATGACGCGGCACAGCTGTTGCAATTCTAAAGGCTGCAGATTGCTCGTCATTAAAACCTTCAATACTGGCTATGATGCTGCGAATTGAATTTGTATGCGCGATAATCAAAACATTTTTATTATTTTTGAGTTCTGGCACAATCTGCTCTTGCCAGAAAGGTAGGCAACGCTGCGCAGCCTGAAACATGCTCTCGCTATGCGGGTGTTGGTCCAACGGCACTTCGGGCAAACTGCCGAGCTGTTCTTGCCAACGCGGGTCATCAGTGGTTAACTCTGGGGGCTGGGCATAATAATTATTGCGCCATTGCTTCACATTTTCTACCCCATATGCTTGCCGCATATCGGCACGTAACTGACCTTGCAATGCTCCATAGTGGCGCTCATTTAAACGCCATTTATATTGAAGAACATCTCGAGGAATACCTAATTCATCATGAATTATATTTGCCGTATGTTTTGCCCGCTCAAGGCATGACGTAAAACACACATCAAATGCATAGCCCGAGGCCTTGAGAGTTTTGGCTGCAAAGACAGCCTCATCAACGCCAGTTTTATTTAAAGGCGCATTACCCCAACCTGCAAAGCGGTGCTCTTCGGTCCACTGAGTTCTACCGTGACGAACAAGAAAAAGAGACGACATATGGCGGCGCTACATTATTAAAAATGATAAATTTGATTATCACCTATCTAATAACATGGTGGCGCGTCAAGCCTACAAAACTTGTCCATATCGCTATGGTTCAAATCACTTGGAACTCTATGAATATTTTTAATATTATATTGCAGTAATTTGTCCCAGACATCCAACGCTTTACGCAATTCAAACAGTTATCTGTCACAAAAAAGGCGGCTTTGAAGCCGCCTAAAATCTCTGAATTCACCTAAGGACTTGTGTGACGATTAAACGTCAAAGCCTGCAAATTTATCTTTAAAGCGAGATACGCGTCCGCCGCGATCCATTAATTTACCGTCGCCGCCTGTCCAAGCAGGATGCGTTTTTGAATCAATATCAAGCACTAATGTGTCACCCTCTTTACCGTAAGTCGAACGTGTTTGATATGTTGAACCGTCAACCATTTGTACGGAAATCATGTGATAATCTGGATGTGTATCTTTTTTCATAATATGCTCCTTGGCCATACACGCGTCATTAAGACATTTTGGCCGATTGGTCACGGGATTACTTTGGTGCGTCCCCCGCTCAAGCGGGCGATATAAAAGAGACAATGGCCCGCGTCAAGATGATTGTGACCTTACGCGATTTTCGTTTTGAGTTGTCCCATAAGCGCTTCATTGCAGACAATAATATCGCCCGTATCCATAACGTCTCCGCCTGAGAGGCTTTCCACAATTAAACCGGCCTCTTGGCAGATTAGAACCCCAGCTGCAATGTCCCACACCGCAAGACCGCGTTCCCAAAAACCATCGTAGCGGCCTGCAGCTGTCCAAGCCAAGTCAAGCGATGCTGCGCCCATACGCCTTACCCCAGAGCTAGCGCCCATGACTTGGTGTAATTCTTTGAGGAATTTCGTATGGCCAGGACGACCTAAAAATGGAATTCCTGTGGCGAATAAAGCATTAGAAAACACATCACGGCGGCCCGCAGTCAAGCGCCTATCCGTCCCGCCGCGCGTGCCGTCATTGACAAAGGCTCCGCGCCCTTTTTCAGCAAAAAACGCTTCATCGGTAATTGGGTTATAAATAAGCCCTGCAACCACTTCTTTAGGATTGCCATCAATCTCACGCTCTAGAGCTATGGAGATCGCAAAATGCGGTATTCCATGAAGGTAATTCGTTGTTCCGTCCAGCGGATCAATAATGAAGCGGTGTGTTTTATCACTTCCTTCAATTTCACCAGCCTCTTCCATTAAAAAGCTATAGCCAGGGCGGGCCTTGGACAATTCTTCATACAAAACTTTTTCAGCTTTTTTATCAGCTCGCGATACAAAGTCCGCAGGACCCTTACGGGAAATTTGCAGCTGTTCAACCTCGCCAAAGTCGCGCAACAAACCGCGAGACGCTTTGCGAGCTGCCGCCTGCATAAGCGTCATAATTGCAGATGGGCCGCTCATTAGTCAGCCCGCCGAATATAAGTGCCGTCTTCGGTATTAATGACAAGACGCTCGCCAACGCCAACAAATGGCGGCACTGTTGTCCGTGCCCCGTTCGACAGTGTTGCAGGCTTATAGGAGTTCGCCGCAGTTTGCCCTTTAACCACTGGCTCAGTATCAGCCACCTCTAAGACGACCTGTTCTGGCAAGGCAACAGTTATAGCGCGCTCTTCGTAAAATTCCAATTCCACTTCCATGCCATCAGTTAGGTAAATGGCTTGGTCACCAATAAATTCCGCTTGCAGGCTAATTTGTTCGTAATTTTCAGAATTCATAAAGACCAACATTTCGCCGTCCTTATAGAGAAAACTGTGCGGCTTTTGTTCCAAACGCACACGCTCGACTGTTTCAGCAGCCCGAAAGCGCTCATTAAGTTTACGGCCATCAAGCAAGTTTTTCAATTCCACTTGATTAAACGCCCCGCCTTTACCAGGTTTCACCGCATTACATTTCACCGCAACCCAGAGCGTGTCTTGATGCTTGATGATGTTACCTTGGCGAATTTCATTGCCATTCAATTTCATGCCATGTGCCTTGCTTATGCTTGTTTTACGAGGATATATCTGCGCCCCTGTAACAGGGGATAGAAAAAGGGGCAAGCTGCAAAGCTTCCCCCTGTAAGGCATTTAATTATTATAGGCGGTTATTACGGGTTTGACGCGACTTTAGACGTCACCTTTTTGACATTATCCTCGACATTACGCTCTTGTAGTAAGCGCCGCGGGTCAAGGGCAATGTGATTAGGGCGTGATTTCACGTCAAATGATAACGTCGATTCAGATTGTGTCACTCTCACTTTTTCTAAACTAATCCAATCACTCCACTTATCTTTAGGCTCATTGTTATAAAATCCAACTTCTATCCATTCGCTGAGGTCCTCACCATCAATCTCAGTGACAGAAATTTGCTTAGGCTCATCTTCGGTGGAAATCTTTTTATCCAGCTTAAAAGGTATGCTGACTTTATAACTACCATCACTATTGGGCGTCACAGATATATCGGCGTCCCCATATGCCAGCTCCCACCACGTTATCCGGTCCCATTGATCCGTAATAAGTTGCTCAAAATCTGGGCCAGCCACCTCTTTTAGATAGTCGATAAGCTGCAAGGTTGTCGGATATGGCGGACCTTTACTCCCGTAATCCTCAATAAAGCTCTGCATGGCAGTGTGCAGTTTTTCTGGTCCAATATAGCCCTTTAGCCCCCACAGCACCCAATCGGCTTTATTATAGACCAGATATTGCTGCTCCCCCGCTAGCGCCAAAGGAACCTCTTTGCTTCGGTCAAGCAGGGCAAAAACCTGCATTTCTTCGATTGCACCTTTTTCAAGCGCGTAACGCGCCTTATCAAAGCCGTATAAGGCCTCATAAGCATCAAGAGCGGCATAGGATGTTAAGCCCTCAGAGAGAACATTGCCCCCTATGGTTTGAGCAGGCGTAATTTGATGCGCAAACCATTGATGCCCCATTTCATGTATGGTTATCCAAGACGCATTATCCAAAGATTGGCTATCATCGGCGTCGCCGCTATCCATGACAAAACCACCTTCAGAAAATGGGATAGTGCCGGCAAAGGCTTGCGCAAAGCCAATAAACGGAACCTCCATAATACGGACGTAATTATATTGATATGGCCCAAATTTATCAGTGTAATGCTCAAGGCTAAACTTAACGGCTTCGATCATACTTTGAACGCTATAGGTATGATTTTCATTATGATAAACGCGAATAGGAATGACTTTGCCATTGGGGTCAGTCCAGCTATCCTCGGCAACGTCATAATCACCAGATAAAAATGAGAAGAAATTAAGGATTTTCTTATCAGATTTATAATCTCGGCAACGGCGGTTACCGTCAACGCGTTCGGCGATGAAATCGCCCGGCGCTATTGGAGTTTGATTTAAATCCGTGCAGACCGTTGCAGATAAATCAATGTAATCCCCGCTTTGTGTAAAGAAGTTGTTTTGACGTGCCGCCAGATCATCTCTTTTGGGGAGTTTTTCTAGCTCAGGCAAATCATATTTACGGCGTTTATCTGGGTTACGCATACGGCGATCAGGTATGCCAATCACGGGCAAAGCTTGGGCGCCGCCGGAATTCTCGTTACTCATAAATGTCCAATTTTTATTAATCACACTACCATCAGCCAAGCGCGGAGCATGGAAAAATGTTTCGAAATACATATTGGTTTGCGCCCCTGGCGCTAATGGCGGATCAAATTTGAAAATGGCGAGATTAATATCTTCAAAGTCTTTAATATCATCACCATCTAAGTTTTGACCGTCAGTGAGACGTTTAGCACCCGTAATTTCCAACCGTTTAATATCTTCTTCATGCACCGTTGCGGGGCTAATATAAACTTCAGTGATTGGGGTATCATGCGTGTTTTCTAGGACAAAGCTGCCTTTTATTAAAGCTTCCTGTTGAGAGGGATATAAATCCGCATGGACCTCCACGGATTGAATCTTTGGTAAAGCTAATTTATATTCAGGGATAAGAAGTTTTTCCGTTCTCACCTGCAATTTTTCGCGTTGCTTGAGATTTCTCCATTCAACTTTATCATAAGCCTTATGAATATAAATGCCGCTACCGATAAATCCTGCCATAAACAAAGCCGCAATTGCACCCGATACAGGTGTGATTTGTTGCTTCATGTTTTTGATACGCGTTATGAGCCCGCTCTGTAATCCGCGCCGCCATAACCATATTGAAATGACTGCAAAAATAGCGCTGCGCGAAACAAAGTAAAAATTAAACCACCGGAACCTAATCCAATTTCCGTAAGGGCTAATTTCCGAAACTTGGCCAGGGGAAGATGCGTTAAAGCTCATTAAAGGATTGTAGAAAGGTAGCCGCACAATAAGGAACGTCGTACATATAATTGTCGCCGCAGCCAGAAGCATACCAACGATACGATTTGGAGCAAAGCTTTGTACAAATAAAGCCAATATCGCCATAGAAATATAAATAGGGTACTCATTTAGAAATGTGGATTTAAAGTAAAGCCCCACATTAATTGGCACTCCGCCAGCTAACACTTGCACAATCATACCGATGGCTATCGCGATTAAACAAAATGTCGCAATAACCGCCGCAAGCGCCGCCCACTTCCCTAACATTAAGGGCCAGTTTTTTACGGCTGTAGAATCGAGTAATTCTGTAAATTTAGCTGTTTTATCCCGCCATATAATTTCACCGCCAAAGAAAACTATAATCAATATTACAGGAATTAAGAAGGAGACAAACGTTAAATCCGTTATAGTCTGACTTGTTGGAATTAGCTTTTGCGGGGATAAAAAGACAGCGCCTATTATTAAGATAGCGAATAACATCGCCGCGAGAGCCGCCATGATAATAAAAGGCACGCTTTTAACAGTCGTCAAATATTCAAATTTTGTTCGCATGATAAAGGTAGAAAAATCAACACCGAAGCTCCGTTTAGGGTCAACATTGTGATAGGGTCTAATATCCAGCGCGAGAAGACCTTCCGCTTTATTTGATTTTGTTTTCCCTGTCACAAGGCCGCGTTTAAACAATCCAAAAACACTCGCTAATGTCAGAAGGGATATACTCCCCCACAACAAACGGTTAAGTCCTACATATCCGAAAACAGGTAACATATCCTCATTACGCTGCTCTGGCGTCCAATATTCTGTATCAAAGGCGTAAGCTATATTAGCAAAAGGATCGATACTGGCTTGAAACCATTTTGGCACATCAACTTCGGTGATGACACCAGCCATTATGGAATAGAAAAACAAACCAATCGCGCTTACAAAAACCAACATTCGGTTTTGCGTCATGCCTGCGATTAATGTGAAAAACGCTGTCACCACAAGTCCGTTAAATACGGTAAATAACACCATGGGCTGTAAGTAAAATAACGGGCGGATTGAGCCTAAGGTTTCCTGATCTATTTTCGGATTAAACTGCCCGATAAACTGCCCGAAGGTATTAGAAAAAATACACATCAAAACCGTTAAATATATTCCAATCATACGTGAGCTGGTCATGTCAAAAGTCGACACAGGCGTGCCATGAATGATTTCTAACATGTTGTGGGTTTTGTCGCGCAATATTCCAGTCACGACAAAGATAGCTGTAAAGAAGATAGCCGCAATGTCCCAACTGGCGATGCCGCCAGCAATCATTTGCGCGCCATTGACTTTGATTTTTTCTCCCGCCAGACTTGATCCTAAAATATCAGGCGCCCAAGGCGTCAAAAAACCAAATATAAACATGATAACGACGACAAACCAAAATCCAATTTGTTTGGATTGTAAGCCAAGTTCAAACTTTAACAGTTTGGCTAACATACGCGCCCCCTACACCAGACCATTGAGGTGAGCAAAATACGCATCTTCTAGGATGACATCGCCTTTCTCAAAGCCTGCCTCCGGTTTACCATCGCTCAAGACAGAGGCAACCACGCCGCCCATAAGGTAGCGCGAGGATAGAAACTTATGCCGTATTTTAATATCTTCCAAAGCGTCTTTTTCGATTTTTTTCCGCCACACTTTCCCGCGAATTTTATCAATCAAAGCCTCAGGCGCACCGCGAGCTACGATTTTACCATTCCCCATAATAGCCATGTCAGGGCACAAATCTCGCACATCTTCGACGATATGCGTTGAGAGAATAATGATTTTATCTTCACCAGCTTCGGATAAAAGATCTAAGAAACGCTGCCGTTCAAACGGGTCAAGGCCTGCGGTGGGTTCATCAACGATTAAAACTTTTGGGTTGCCTAACAGGGCTTGAGCAACACCAAAGCGCTGCCGCATCCCTCCAGAATATGTCGCGACATTTGCCGATGAATGTTTGAGTAAATTCACATTTTTCAACAGCGATAAAATTTGACCTTCACGCTCAGCTTTATCATGGACGCCTTTCAGCACAGCAATATGGTTCAAGAGCGCCTTGGCACTCATGCGCGGATACACACCGAAATCCTGCGGCAGATACCCCAATTTTGAACGCATCACATCAGGATTTGAAACAATATCTTGCCCATCATAAGTGATGGTGCCCTCATCAGGTTTTTGCAAAGTCGCAAGCGTGCGCATTAAAGTCGATTTTCCCGCACCATTTGGCCCAAGCAGGCCAAATAAACCCGGTGTCAAGTCTAGCGAAATATCATTCATCGCATGGGTGTCGCCAAAGCGCTTATGAACATTTTGAATGGATAGCATGATGACGGCCCTTCTACGCAACAGCATATATTTTCGGGCAGATATACATAAAATTTATCGAATAACAACAATTATTTTCGATAAACGATAAGGAACTAAAGTTTATGGCTCTCAATATTCAATAGCTTTGATTTAAGGCTCACACCCCCCGCGTAGCCGCCAAGTCCGCCATCACTCCCGATGACGCGGTGACATGGGACAATGATGACTAAGCCATTTTTAGCATTCGCATTCGCTACGGCGCGCACAGCTTTAGGATTGCCAACCATTTCCGCAAGCTGAGCATATGAACGCGTTTGGCCATAAGGGATATTACACAACTGCTGCCACGTTGCTTTTTGAAAATCCGTGCCTGTGACCATAAACGGCGTTTTAAACTCCGTTAGTTGGCCAGAAAAATATGCGCCTAATTCTTTCTCAATTTGGTCCGTGATCTGAGTGCGTCCAATGGATATTGGCTGACCATGACGTTTATAAAATTTTTCAAACTGCCATGCCAGAGCTTTGCGCGTGATAAATTCCAACATCCATAGATGCGTATCATCACAAATCGCCAACATCGGACCGCGCGCAGTCTTCATCCAATCAATACGAAGCGATTTCGGGCTGAGGGCCGCTTTGCTTCTATCAGAGCCGCCTTGCGGTAAATAAGAGGCGTAGCGCTGCGCAAAGTCACGCGCATTTTCAAATCCTGCTTGAATTGTTGCTGTATCTTTATCTGCCATATTGACCCATGATTTTAAAACAATGTGCGTAAAACTTAACTTTGTAATCTACCATTGTTATTTCTTGAAATTTATCTATTAAAAACCTGCCTAAGCATACATCCACTCTAACATGTAAGAGCGGGGGCGCAATAATAGAGCAAGGCATTTAAAGGACGATCATGAAGATACATTTTCACAAAGGCGACTTGCCAGCAAATATTGATTTCGGACGTTCTGTAGCCGTTGATACAGAGACCCAAGGCCTCTCTATGGTTCGGGATAAATTGTGCCTCGTGCAATTATCTGACGGAAATGGTGATGCACATATAGTTCAGGTCGAGCGCAGAACCTATGACTGCCCTAATTTAAAAACCCTGTTAGCTGACAAGTCTGTAGAAAAGATATTCCACTTTGCTCGGTTTGATGTCGCCGTTATAAAACGCGATCTTGATGTTATTTGTACGCCCGTATTTTGCACAAAAATCGCCTCTGGCCTCGTGCGCACATATACTGATCGTCACGGGCTGAAAGACCTATGCAAAGAGCTGTTGTCCGTAGATATTTCCAAGCAACAACAAAGTTCTGATTGGGCCGCCGATGAGTTAACCGACGCACAGCTAAGCTATGCAGCTTCTGATGTCTTATATTTACATCAACTCAAGACCATATTATCTGCGCGCCTGTTGCGCGAAAGCCGGTTTGATCTTGCCCGTGCCTGTTTTGATTTTTTGCCTGCCCGCGCCGATCTAGATCTCCTTGGCTGGGCCGATGTTGACATTTTCTCTCACCGTATGCGGCGGAATGATTAAAGGAATTAACGCTTTGTTATCACATTGAAAAACTGAATTTCCTACGCCGAAACGATTAAAATCAATATAAGACGAATTATCCTTAAGAAATCGTCATATGGTCACCTTTTCTATCGCCTTATTAGGGTATTTATTCTATAGCCTCTTACATGGATGCTGCTATTACATCTCCAAGATCTCACCAAGTTAGTGAAGACCTAGGCCTATGGGAGCCAAAACGTAGCCTTACGCTAGATGCTGCGCGGCGTCATACGCAGCGAGTTAAGTTGTTTCGCTATGGTCTTTTAGGGCTCGCAGGACTTATGGCGGCAGGTCTTATTTATCAATTTTTTTCCGATGCGACCACGACTCCATTCCTGCCTGATAATCCCAGCGAGGCCGTGAAAATTATTTTACCTAAATATAGCGGATTTACAGATGATGGATTGCCATATTTTCTAACCGCAGACACCGCTACTCGCCGTGACGATAACCCAGACATCGCTGCCTTGGTCAACCCTGTCTTAGAATTCACGCGTAATGACGGCGCTGAAAGCTCCTATGTTGAAGCCCTAACGGGCACATATGATGAAGTTACGAAGGTCTTAAATCTCTATCAAGACGTCACACTCGATACTGATGATGGCTATAACTGCGTAACAACACAGGCGCAGCTACAAACCCGCGCCAAACGCATTGAGGGCGACAACCCAATTAGCTGCACAGGGAGCTTTGGTTCAGTAAATGGCAATAGCTACTCTATTGAAGATAACTATTCTGTTTTCATTTTCACAGACGGAATGGACGGGGTCATTAAGCGTGATCCGACAAATCAGGACGAGGAAAGCTTCGGGTTTACTGGGGATAGCCCTATTGATGTAAAAGCCCAAACCGCTACATATCGCGGAGCGATTACAGATCTTGAAGGTGATGTCGTTGTCAAACAAGATAACGGAACAATTTATTCGAATGAAATGCAGATTTTGCGGAATAAATCCAATTCCGAGACATCCGACGCTATTAAACTCGGCGAAGTCAAACGCATTACTTCCACAGGTAATTTTCGGTATGAAACCCCCGAAAATGATGTGCGCGGAGAGCGAGGCGTCTATGAGCGCCAAAAAAACGTTATCACCATATCAGGCAATGTAACGGCAAAACAAGCCAATGGAAATACGGCTAAGTCTGACCGGTTAATATATAATACAAAAACAGAAGCGATTCGTTTTATTGGCGATTGCACAGGAACGAGTTGCGAGAGTTTTTCTGGTGGGCGGACACAAATTGTTCTGCCTGGGTCAAATAATTAATCAAATATAAGCAGGCGAAGAGATGAGGATTGATATGAACATATTTACAAAAGCTATTCGCTTAAGCTTCCTAATTGGCTCTCTATCTTTACCTTTCATATGTTTTACACCTGCCTATGCACAATTTAGTAATAGCGGCGTAGATACCGTTATTGATGCGGACGATTCTGCTCGCGTCGGCGATCTTATAATTTTAACAGGGCAGGTTGATATTCGCCAAGGTGACACACGGCTGCTCGCAGATAAAGTGACGTTAAAAACAGGCGGTAACCCAAATAAAAACTCAGGTATTATTAGCGCTACAGCCGTTGGAAACTTCTATTATATTACGGCAGAGCAAGAAGTGCGCGGCGATCAGGGCGTGTTTGAAAGTGCAACAGATATATTCACCGTCACGGGCGATGTCATATTGCTGCAGGATGACAATGTCGTCACAGGAGACAAACTTCTATATAATGTTACTACGGAAAAAGCGCAGGTTCAAAGTGATTGTAAAGGCCGAAAATGCGGGCCACGCCGCCGTGTCTCTATCCTGATTAAAAGTAATGGAACAATCCAAAATAACCCGTAAAGTTTATCAAAGACTACATTTGGCTTGCCGCGTAGCTAGCAGGCCTATTAAAATAAATTTCTGTAAGAAAATGAGTTGATTATGGCTGAAGCTGACCCATTTAAAACCCCTGCAACCCCCATTACACCTCCCCCAACAGGGCTGTCGGCCAATAGTATCGGGAAGGCCTATAGAGGCCGTGTCGTTGTTAAAGACATCACGCTAACAGTACAGCGCGGCGAAGTTGTTGCGCTTATGGGGCCAAATGGCGCTGGGAAAACAACAAGTTTTTATATGATTATGGGGCTCATCGAAGCTGACCGCGGAATGATATCCTTGGATGGTCAAGATATTACCAAACTCCCCATGTATCAACGCGCCCGCCTTGGCGTCGGTTACTTACCGCAGGAACAATCTATTTTCCGCGGACTAACGGTTGAGGAAAACATTCGTGCGGTTGTGCAATTGACAGAAAAAAACCGCTCTAAATGGAATGATAATGTTGACGCGCTTTTAGACGAACTCAATATTGGTCACATTAAGAAAAGTCCTGCTTTGGCCCTATCAGGCGGAGAACGCCGCAGGGTTGAAATTGCGCGGGCCTTGGCCTCGCGCCCTAGCTTTATATTATTAGATGAACCTTTTACAGGTATTGACCCTATCGCTATCGCCGATATTTCAGAACTTGTTTTATATTTGAAAAAGCGTGGCATCGGCATTTTAATCACCGATCACCGTGTGCGCGAAACTCTGGATATTGTTGATCGCGCGTCGATCTTGTTCCAAGGCGAAGCTTTATTTGAGGGTACGCCAGATGAAATTCGCGCCAATAAAGATGTCCGTCGCGTTTATCTTGGCGAAAAATATGCTTAAGTTTATATTTTAGCTACGGCCTGTAAAACGACGGGCTGTAATTTGCTAAAACATAAATGCAATAGGCAAAGAACACGCAAAACCTTCTCGGCCTATTAAAATTAATTTCAAATTTGTCTTAGCAATCAATATAAAAATAAGAGCTTTAGACGTCGGCGCTTTTTTAATTATGTAAAACGACTGTAAATTGACATCACACGTTTTGAAATTTCCCAATAAAAAAACCCGCCCTCATTGAGAGCGGGTTTTAAATTCAATTCTTATGAAAATTTATTTTTTCGCAAGTAGGTCACGAATTTCAGCAAGCAATACTTCGTTTGCTGGCGGAGCCGCTGGTGCTTCTTCTTCTGCTTTTTTCGCTTTGTTCATCCCTTTGATGATCATGAACAGAACCCAAGCTAGAATCGTAAACGCGATGATCGCATTGATAAAAGAACCATAACCGATAGCTGCGCCCGTGCCTTCAATGATTGCACCGCTAGCATCTAATTCAGCTGGCGATAAAACGACTTTCTTCGCACTAAAGTCTAAACCACCAGAAAAATGGCCTATAACAGGCATGATGACATCTTCGATCAATGATTTAATCACTGTTCCAAATGCACCGCCCATAATGATACCAACTGCCATGTCGAGCATATTGCCCTTCATCGCAAACTCTTTAAATTCAGAAATCATTCCCATGATATCCCCCATTAATGATTAATCGAGCGAATATAATTCACCCATGCAAAATTGCACATGTAACCAGTATAGGGACGGCAACATAAATAATAAAGTGTTAAATTACGCTGTCGCGTCTATGCGTTGACGGAGCTCTTTGCCTGTTCGGAAGAAAGGAACGTGCTTTTCTGGTACTGACACATTAGCGCCTGTACGCGGGTTTCGGCCCGAGCGAGCTTTACGATGACGCACAGAAAATGCCCCAAATCCACGAAGCTCTACGCGCGCGCCGCGCTCTAATGTTTGTGTGATAGTTTCCAAAAATACAGCAACAACCCGTTCAATATCCCTACGTGTAAGATGCGGGTTTTCTTCGTGCATAATATCTATGAGTTCTGAACGTAGCATAATCCTTATTAATCAATAACTCATAGGCGGCGTCAATATGTTTTTATCATTTTGCACAAAAAAAGCCCCCATTGGGGGATTTAATTTTAAATTTCTATAATTAAGGGAATTTTTCGCTTAATTATCACCTTTAAGAGCTGCACCGAGAATATCTCCAAGGGACGCGCCAGAATCAGTCGAGCCATATTGTGACACAGCTTCTTTTTCTTCGGCAATTTCAAGAGCCTTAATGGAAAGCTGATATTGGCCTTTCGCTGCGCGGGTTACCATCGCATCAACTTTATCACCAACCGCGAAACGCTCTGGACGTTGCTCTGAGCGTTCACGAGACAAATCACCTTTACGAATAAAGGCTTGAGTTTCGCCTTCATCGCCAAAGGTAACATCAAGACCAGCAGGCTGCACATTCGTAACCGTACACGTGACAGTCGCACCGCGTGATGCACCTTTACCTGTAGCTGGGCCAGTGTCTTTAACAAGCTGCTTAACACCCAAAGAGATACGCTCTTTATCAATGTCGACTTCAAGAATTTTGGCTTCAACTTCGTCGCCCTTCTTATAGTCTTTCAAAGCCTCTTCACCTGACTTATCCCAAGATAGGTCAGATAAATGCGCCATGCCGTCAATATCGCCGTCCAAACCAATGAACAGACCAAATTCTGTCACAGAGCGCACTTCGCCTTTAATGACAGAGCCAACTGGGAAACGATCAGAGAAGCTATCCCATGGATTCGCTTGAACCTGCTTGATACCCAAGCTGATACGGCGTTTCTCTTGGTCAACTTCAAGAACTTCAACTTCGATAGATTGCGATGTCGATACGATTTTACCCGGATGAACATTCTTCTTCGTCCAAGACATTTCAGAAACATGGACAAGACCTTCAACGCCTTCTTCGATTTCAATAAATGCGCCGTAATCTGCAATATTTGTCACTGTACCTGTATGGCGTGTACCAACAATGTATTTCGCGGCTGCAACTGTCCAAGGATCTTCCTGAAGCTGCTTCATGCCAAGGCTAATACGTTGTGTTTCAGGGTTAATGCGAACAATTTTGACTTGAACCGTATCGCCAACAGCCAACACTTGGCTTGGGTGGCTTACACGGCGCCAGCTCATATCCGTAACATGTAGAAGACCGTCAATACCGCCCAGATCAACGAATGCACCGTAATCTGTGATATTTTTGACAACGCCTTCACGAACTTCGCCTTCAGCCAACTGGCCAACAAGCTCTGCGCGCTGCTCTGCGCGGCTTTCTTCGAGGATAGCTCTACGAGATACAACGATATTTCCGCGTGCGCGGTCCATCTTCAAAATGACAAATGGCTGCTCTTGGTTCATGAGCGGGCCAACATCGCGAACGGGGCGGATGTCAACCTGTGAACCTGGCAAGAAGGCATTAATGCCGCCAAGGTCAACCGTGAAGCCGCCTTTAACGCGCCCAACGATTGCGCCCTTAACAGGCTCTTCTTTTTCGAAGAATTTGGACATTTTAATCCAGCTTTCCTCGCGGCGAGCTTTGTCGCGCGATAGGACAGCATCGCCAAGAGCGTTTTCAATACGTTCTAAATAAATATCGACGCTATCGCCAACACTAACTGTTTCTTCTGCACCAGGCGTGTAAAATTCACGCATTGGAATACGGCCTTCAGTTTTTAGGCCAATATCGACAACAACAATATCTTTTTCAATAGCTGTTACGGTTCCCGTGACAACCGAGCCTTCATTCATTGGGCTGGTTTCAAAGGACGCTTCGAACATTGAAGCAAAATCATCTGTGGTGGGTGTGAGTGTATCCTGAGCCATGCTCTTGGATCTCCAAATTTACGTGTGCCAACGGGTGTCTATACAAACCGCGGTCTAGCTCAGCCAATCCGAGCTTATTATAAAGTAAAACGGCAAGCCCGAAGCCTACCGTTAAACGTGATGGCCATATAAGGGAAGTACAGCGTTCACGCAAGCCCGTTTTACAATCGGTTTTTCGTAACGCTCCAGCGCCCAAACCGCATAGAATGATTAGGGCGTCATCGCCATTACGGCATCGCAAATTCGCACGGCCGCAAGAAAAGCAGCGTCAATATCCAATTCACTCGTATCGAGCAAATGCGCGTCCTCGGCAGGACGAAGCGGAGCAATTTTTCTATTCATGTCGCGGTTATCGCGCTCATGAAGTTGAGATAGAACGGTTTCATATGTAATATCTTCTCCGTAACCTAGCAGCTCTTTATATCTGCGCTGTGCCCGCACCTTGGCATCTGCCGTGACATAAATTTTCACAGTTGCATCAGGGCAAATAACTGTCCCAATATCGCGGCCATCTAAGATACCATCTTTGGCCGCGAAATCACGCTGCAATGTCAAAAGTGCATTTCTGACTTGCGGATGAATAGAGAGCTTCGAAGCCGCCTCGCCGATAGGCCCGCTTTTTAAAATTGGGTCATCAAGTGCGGTCAAATCTAAAGTCATTGCCGCGCGCGCCGCATCATTGGCGTCATTCACATCACCGCCCGCATCCAACACAGCCTTGGCTGCAGCACGGTAAAGCTTGCCCGTATCTAAATATGGTAAATTATAATGGCCCGAGAGTT
>JBDVGI010000012.1:0-8899 GCA_039962885.1 Litorimonas sp.
CTTCGCCCGGCATAGGCGCTCCGTCAAGACCCATAATCGCCACAGGCATAGACGGGCCCGCTTCTTTAATCTGCGCGCCGCGCTCATCCATCATGGCTTTAACTTTGCCCCAATATTCCCCGGCCACAATAATCGATCCGCGTTTGAGTGTGCCGCGTTTGACAAGACAGGTTGCGACCGCGCCGCGTCCCTTGTCAATTTTAGATTCAATCACAAGCCCATCAGAATTACGAGTTGGGTTGGCTTTAAGTTCCATTAACTCGGCTTGTAATGTGATCGCTTCTGCAAGCGCGTCCAAGCCCGTTTTCTTGAGAGCTGAAATTTGGATCGCTTGCGTCTCACCTGACATGCTTTCGGTAATAACATTGTGTTGAAGCAAATCAGTTTCGATTTTTTGTGGATTGGCTTCATAGGCATCCATTTTATTAATGGCGACGATAATCGGTTTATTTGCCGCTTGAGCAAATTTAATTGATTCAACCGTTTGCGGCATAACGCCATCATCCGCCGCCACAACAAGCACGACAATATCAACAGCCGCTGCCCCGCGCGTACGCATTTCAGAAAATGCAGCATGGCCGGGCGTATCTAGGACTGTGATTTGCTCGCCTGATTTCAATTTTAACTGATAAGCTCCAATATGCTGCGTGATACCGCCTGCTTCACCTGCTGCTATATCCGTTGTCCGCAGCGCATCTAACAATGAGGTTTTACCGTGATCAACATGACCCATAACAGCGACAACTGGCGCGCGCGGTTTCCGGTCTTTTTCATCTGACGGTGTGTCATCAATGATGAAATCATCTTCGACATCTGCATCAGCGACACGTTTTACAAGATGCCCAAAATCTTCGACAATTAATTGTGCTGTATCGGCATCAAGGACATCATTCATCGTTGCCATTGTTCCCTGCTGCATGAGGTATTTGACCACATCACGCGCACGTTCAGCCATACGGTTTGAAAGCTCCGCAACTGTTATAGCTTCAGGAATCACGACTTCGCGCTGAATTTTATCACGTTCCACTCCGCCGCGTTGGCGTTGCTTCTCTCGCTCGCGCGCACGGCGCATAGATGCCAGTGACCTTTGGCGCTCATTATCACCTGAAAGGGCGGAAACAATTGTCAGCTTACCGCGGCGACGTTTCGTTTCGCCCTTAGAGCGTGTCGGCGGAGGCGCAGCCCGCTTTTTCTTAATGCGGCCACCCGCTTTCTCAAGCTCGCTTCGAGCATCTTTTTCTGGCGCAGCTTTATTTGCTGACGGCGCGCCTACCGCAGGACGTTTTTTCGCAAGCTCTTCGGCTTCTTTTTTCTGACGAGCTTCTTCTTCGGCCTCAAGCTTACGCAAAGCTTCTTCTTCTTCAATTTTGCGTTTAGTCTCAAGCGCAGCTTTTTCAGCTTCCATTCGCACACGGCGCTCATCTTCTTCGGCCTTGCGCTGTGCATCGCGCTCATCTTGTTGTTTTTGCGCGCTTGTTAAAGCCGCTTGGCGTTTTTCATATTCAGATTTTGATAAGCCTAGCTTTTTCGCCGCCGCAGCGGCTTCGTCAACAACTGGACGTTTCTTTATCTCCAGCCCCTTTGGCGCTTCAGAGGATTTCGGCGTAGCCGCAGGCTTTTGCCCAGGCCGCATAATGACCTTTTTCTTTTTGGCCACAACAACCGTAGCCGTATGCCCACCAGGTCGCCGCGTTGGCGTAGCTCCGCCTCTATTCAAACTCAAAGGTTTGCGAGCGGGTTTTTTATCAGATGTGTTATCAGTCATATATCTTGTCTTTCAAAAACGGTTTGGGTCATAAATCCAAATACGTCTTCGTTTACTTTCCATCTTTGCACAGCCTAACGTGGATAATATATCCAAACCAGTCCGCGCGCAACCTAACGGGCCTTGCGGGTTTATCAACACGCAAATCCCGTTATTTTCATTTATTCTTGCTCGCTATCATATCGACGCTCAGCGCGCATTTCATGTTCTATATCAGGCCAATCGCTCGGAATTAGCGGCTCAAAGCCCGAAAGCTTATGCGTGACCACGTTCAAACTCTTAGCAAGTTGTCCGCGCGGAATAGCCGCGTGAATTATCTGTCCTCGCCCGAAAAACTCTCCCAGTTGTGCAGACGTAAAACAAGCAATAACCCCTGGCAGGGGTAATTCCATTTCATAGCACATAGCCCGGGCGCGAGCGCGGATTTTCCCGCGCCCATCTTCCGCTCCGTCGCGCGCTTCAATGCGCCAGCCCAAAGCCTTAGAACCTGCCGCGCCGAACACTTGGTCAAATCCTAAGATCACCAAACCTGATTTTTTGGCCATACGTAAAAGGCCCGACAATTGACGAAGGTACCCATCCTTAACCTGAGACATTAAATCATCAGCTATGTGAACCTTGCCTTTAAACCCGCGCGCAAATCCGCCATTTTTTATCGCAATACCAAGCGCCGCTTCATTCGATGTCACCCAAACACCGCGCCCTGGTAACTTGCCCATAATATCTGGAACAACAACACGGTCTGGCGAGACAACAAAGCGGGTCATAAGCTCAGGGGATGTAACACCCCCGCTAGCCACGCAGCGGCGTTCACGCGATTTATGGCCGCGCTTATCCACGATTATGTCATCGCGTCCACCATCATCAGTAAGAGGGTTTATGTCAATCGGTGCGTCTATAGTAATAATCCTTCAATTATATGACTTAAGTCGTAAATAGGTTTTCCGCTGTAATTTCTGGCGCGGCATTATCCTCAGCAACCTCTTCTTCAACCTCAGGCTCTTCGGTGATAAGATCAGCAGCGTCAATCCAGCCGGCTTGAACACGGGCTTGCATGATAAGGCTTGTTGCCTCTTCATTGGTCAAGCCCATATGCTCTATGATGCCAGCTTCATGAATTTTTTCACCGTTTTTATATTCCGTGTAACCATTCAGATCATCTGGAACGAGGCCAGCTACATCTTCGACGGTTTTTATTTCATTTTCACCGAAAATCACGGCCATAGGTAGGGTCACACCTGCAATGTCTAGAACGCCGTCCTCAACGCCTGCCGCCTTACGGGTCGCATCTTGCTCAGCAGCGATTTTGTCCAAATATTCACGGGCGCGAGCTTGTAGCTCCTGAGCCGTTTCTTCGTCAAAACCTTCAATAGATGTTAAATCGTCTAGCGCGACATAACCAACCTCTTCCATAGTTTCAAAGCCTTCTGACACGAGGAGTTGCGCGACCATCTCGTCTACGTCCAATCCAGCTATAAACAAAGCAGAGCGTTCTTGGAATTCTTTCTGGCGACGTTCAGATTCTTGTTCTTCGGTCATAATATCCAGCGCCCACCCTGAGAGCTGTGATGCCAAGCGCACATTTTGTCCCCGGCGACCAATGGCTAAAGATAGCTGCTCATCAGGAACAACAACCTCAATACGCTCATTACCCTCGTCAATCACAACCTTGGCCACTTGCGCGGGTTGCAATGCGCTAACGATAAAGGCGCCAACATCTTCAGTGAACGGGATAATATCAATACGCTCGCCTTGAAGCTCATTGACAACGGCCTGAACACGCGAACCGCGCATCCCGACACAAGCCCCAACAGGGTCAATAGACCCATCATTTGAGTAAACCGCGATTTTAGCCCGAGAGCCAGGGTCACGCGCAACGGCGACGATTTGAATGACGCCCTCATACACTTCGGGAACTTCTTGGGCAAAGAGCTGCGCCATGAATTGCGGGTGAGCGCGAGACAGGAATATCTGACTGCCGCGGACTTCCTCGCGCACATCCATAATATAGGCCCGAATACGATCGCCTGATTTTACATTTTCTCTCGGCAAGGCTTGGTCGCGGCGAATGACGCCTTCGGCACGGCCCAAATCGACAATGATATGGCCATATTCAACCCGCTTGACGATACCATTAATGATTTCGCCAATACGGTCTTTATATTCTTCATATTGACGCGCGCGTTCAGCATCACGCACTTTTTGCATGATAACTTGTTTAGCCATTTGCGCCTGAACGCGGCCAAATTCTAGCGGCGGAAGTATCGTTGAGATTTCATCACCTATTTCCGCGAGCTTACTATCCAAACGCGCCGTTTCAAGATTAACGTGAATTTGCTCATTTTCAGCTTCAACCTCTTCGACAACAGTAATCACGCGGCGCAGAGTTTGTTGCCCTGTATTTGGATCAAGTTTGGCCCGAATATCTAGCTCGCTACCGTAGCGCAAACGCGCGGCTTTTTGTATGGCTTCCTCAATGGCTTCAAGGACGATAGATTTATCAATTCCCTTTTCATCAGCCACAGCTTTGGCGATTTGTAGAAGTTCGAGTTTATTGGCACTAATTCCGGCAGTGGACATAATTGTCTCCCTAAATTTCCGGTGTCGGGTTGGTATGTAAATCTGTAGCTTGGGCCGCAAGCTTTGCTTGGGCCTCTGCGGCGGCTTTAGCGGCCTCTTTGGCCTTCTGACCCGCCTTAATCAAATCATCGGTAATCAGCAATTTCGCCTCAGCAATCCAATCAAATGGAATGGAGGCCGTGCTATCACTCTCACCGTCGAGGTTAATATCAACATCATTCCCATCAATGCCCGCAAGTACGCCGCGAAAGCGCTTTTGCCCTTCGACAAGACGGTCAAGTTCAATACGAGCCAAATAGCCTTCATAGGTTGAAAAATCTTCAAGGTCGGTCAAAGGCCGGTCAAGGCCTGGTGAACTGACTTCGAGGATATAGGCATCAGAAATCGGGTCTTCGACTTCCATAATCGCCGATAATTCTCGTGACAGAGCTTCGCAGTTTTCCACGGCCATAAGGCCATCGGATATACGCTCGGCCATAACCTGCACGGTTTTACGCTTTCCTGCCATGACGCGAATACGCACAATACGCAGACCCAAATCGGCTGCGATAGGCTCTGCGAGCGTTAAAACGCGCTCATCCATATTCGTTTTCGTTTTCATATCTTCCTATGACTCACCCTCAATTTCAGGCAATAAAAAAGGCGGCCTGTTGGGCCACCCTGCTTACATCCTGTGTAAGAGGCTTATTTTGCGATTTCAATAGGGCAAATACATATCTTTGTCTAGAGGGAAATTTATGTTGCCGTTAGAAGCCTGAATCTCACGAACTGTTTATATCCAAAACCATTCTGCATAAGCTTAGCTTAATCTTAGGTTAACCGTTACATCCTACGCAAATAACCAAGACACATAATAATAAGATAAAATATTAAGAGGTTATTATGTCAACGAAAATTGGCAAAAACGACATTGAAAACAAGACGCTTGCCTTAGTACTCGAAAGCCTTCCTGTCGCCGTTATGGCTTATAAAGCTGGCATATTATTATATGCCAATGATAGTTATCACAAATATATAGGTCCTGAATACTCTGCCATTATGCAGCCAGGCTTAAGGATCGAGAATTTCGTTGAGCAGTTATATGACTTACACCAAGACCTTGAAACTGAAGACGCCGAACTCGACAGATTGCACAAAACAGATAAAGCCGAGTGGATAAAGCGGCGCTCAAGCGCTTATTATGAAGATAATAATTTTGAGCAATATGACAGCAAATTTGGCTGGTGGCAGTGTATTAATAAATATTATCCTGAAGATGAGCTTTATATCGGCATACGTATTAATATTAATACCCTAAAGACCGCACAAGAAAAAGCCATCATCGCATCTCAATCGAAATCTGAATTTCTAGCTAATATGAGCCATGAGATCAGAACCCCAATGAACGGCATAATGGGGATGGCAGAACTTTTACAAAACAGTCAAATTCCTGGCAAAGAGCGTGAGTTTATTAATATCATCCAGCGCTCTGGCCAATCGCTCCTAACCATCATCAATGATATTTTAGATTTCTCCAAAATCGAATCTGGACAAATTGAAATAACCCCTGTTCCGTTCTCTTTACGTGACGCGATTGAAGACATTATGGCTTTACTCTCGACTTCGACACGAGAAACTGGCGTTGACTTGATTATAAAGATTGACCCTAATATACCCAAAAATTACATCGGAGATGTAGGACGCATTCGTCAAATCCTTATGAATGTTATCGGCAATGCTGTGAAGTTTACGCATGAAGGTCATGTCTTAATTGACGTTAGCGCCATAACACCGAATTCCGAAAACCCACATACAAACCTTCAGGACGATATTAGCTTAAAGATAGATATTACAGACACAGGCATTGGAATTTTGCCGATTAAGTTGGCGCATATTTTCGAAAAATTCACACAAGTCGATAGCAGTACAACCCGCGAATATGGCGGCACGGGACTAGGCCTAAGTATTGCGAAAAATCTTTCGATCTTAATGGGCGGTAACTTAACGGCCCAAAGCACGCTTGGAAAAGGCTCTACGTTCACGTTAAACTTACCCCTCCCAGTAAGCCATATAAATACGGCGACGGACGCCAAACCAACAGCGCCCGTAAAAGGCAACTTTCTTGTTATTGACGACACCCCTGTGAATTATGAGGTTTTAAAAGGTCAACTTGAAAATGAGTCCTGCAAAGTGGTTGGTGTAAATTCCGCAGCCCAAGGACTGTCTGTTCTCAAAAAGGCTCTTGAAACTGACGTAAAGATCGACCTTGTTTTACTCGATTATCATATGCCTCAACATACAGGTGAAGACTTCATTCTCGCGATGCGTAAGCATACGTGCTTTGATCATATACCTGTTATTATGCTCTCCTCCGTAGACACGGATGTGCTTAAAAAGCGCGTTCTACTAAGCGGTGTTCAGGAATTCATGACAAAGCCCGCCCGCCTTGCAGATCTACAGAAAGTCATTTCCCAAACATTAGCCGCCTCAGCAAAGCCAATGCCACTCGCCGCACGGTTAGCGCAACCAAATCATAACCCCGCCGTGCAAGAAGACGCATTAGCGGCTAAAAACCGGACGGATGTTCAGTCTCATATCGACATATTAATTGCCGAAGATAATGAAGTGAACCAAATGTATATGAAATATATTATGGAGGAGCTTGGCGTATCCTTTAAAATTGCCGAAAATGGCCGCATAGCCGTAGATAAATGGCAATTGTTACAGCCCAAGCTTATTCTGATGGATATCTCCATGCCTCAATTGAATGGAAATGAAGCGACACAAAAAATTCGCAGTAAAGAAGTCGCAATGGCTCAGGTTTCCCGCGTGCCTATTATTGCCGTCACGGCCCACGCAATGAAAGGGGACAAAGAGAAATTTATAAGTGCGGGGATGGATGATTATCTATCCAAACCTGTCTCCCAACTGAACCTGATAAAAAAAATCCAGCAATGGGCACCAAGCATAAAGATGAACATTCCTACGGAAAACTTAAATCAAGCTTCATAACACAGTTGTCATTATCCTCATGGCTTACGGATAAATTCAAAAAAATGCCCCTGACGGCCTTCTCGCAAAGCTTTCTCTAAATAGCGCGTTGATGGCCAGTCTTTAGGCCGCTCGCGCCACAGCTTTTGCTCATCTGCAGGCCACTCAAACCCCCCGTGACGATATAAACGCGTAAGTGTCCAATCTACATAATGCGGGATGTCGCTTCCAAAACGCAGTATACCATTAGGGTGAATAACGCGGTGCAATTCCTCTATGAGCTCAGTATTAATAAGGCGCCGTTTATGATGGCGGGTTTTATGCCACGGGTCTGGAAATAAAATAAACACACGTTCAAGACTAGAATCTGGCAATAACGCTAAGAGGTCTCGGGCGTCCCCTCGGTGCAAACGTAGGTTTGTTAACCCAGCCACATCCACGCCTCGCACAGCTTTAGCAACCCCGTTTAAAAACGGCTCCACACCTATAATGGTAACGTCAAGATTTTGCTTGGCTTGCCAAAGTAAATGTTCCGCTGCGCCAAATCCAATTTCGAGCCATACTTGCCCAGATATGCCCGCAAGCGGGTTATCACCAACGGCGATAGCAGGGCCAATATCAAACTTCGGAAACATTGTTTCCATAAGTTCCGTTTGCGCAGGACTTAAAGCCTTACCCTTTGCACGGCCAAATGTTCGGAATTTTTTCGTTTTTTGATTATACATGCGAACCTTTTAAAAGGCTCGCATATATAATCTAGCAATATTTTATACCTTAGAAAAATTATATCAAAAAGAGCATCCCAATTAACGCAGATAATTTTAAAATATAAATTTATAATCTCGCAATTTATGTAATCACGAGACGCGTCTAGAGTATTTGATTAATTTCGCGACGCGTCATTCGCAAGAGACCGCGCGAGTTCTAAAATTTGCCGGCGAACGGCTTTACTTTTAATTTGCGAAACGGCCTTTGCAAGAGCAACACCATCTGACGAATTAATAAAGTCATAGACGATTGGCATTTGATCATTTTCTGCAAATTCGCCATGCGCCATCTTATCTGAAAGGCCGTCGAAGAAAAAATTAACAGGTACATTTAAAACATCTGATATTTTCCATAAACGACTCGCGCCAATGCGGTTTGCACCGCGTTCATATTTTTGCACTTGTTGAAACGTAACGCCAAGCTGGTCGCCCAATCTTTCTTGGCTCATTTTAAGAACTTGTCGTCTTAACCTTACGCGTGTTCCAACATGCACATCTACCGGATTCGCGGACCTCGGAGCATGTTTGTTAATCATTAGGTTCATCCCTTTTTTTGGTGCTGACGGTGCCCCCACCAGTCTTAACAATATTAATGTTTGATTGTTTTGCCCCACAAACGCAATCGGGCGCATAATAAACTTATTATTAAATTTAGCAAGCACAGTAGAAAAACAATAAATTTTGTATTATTGTTTAAATTCAATGCCTTGTATAAATTCACATCGATATGAGTTTCACTATTATGTGTTAAAGCTAAATCAACACCTCCATAAGGGTCAACAACAGCGCTCACACCATTGGATGCGACACGTATCAT
>JBDVGI010000013.1:0-5965 GCA_039962885.1 Litorimonas sp.
AAGAGATAAAGGCTCCCGTTGACGCCCCTCCGGTTGCTGAAATTGCACAAAACACAGCTACTGAGGTGCCTGCAGAGCAAGCCGTACCGCAAGCGCCTGCTGTTTTACAAACTGAAGCGGTTTCTGCACCCTCGCATGAACCTGTTGTTTTTGCTGAATACACACCAGATGCAGAGGTTTTAGCCCAAGTCCCTGACACAGCTACGGCCGCTGAACCGCCTGCTCAAGACATTCCTGCTCAGAGTCCCGAAATCGCTGCGCCTGCAGCTCCTGTAGCTCAAGCACCTCAAGCGGCAGCGGCGGGCATTCCTGCTGAAACAGACTCGTCGTCAGATCGTGCGTATGAGCGCCGCGCTTTGCCGATTGAGGAAAGCGCTGTACTTGGAAATAATTGGCGCGATGCGGTGATTGCGAAAGCTGTGGGAGCTGAGCCGCCGTCTTCGGACCCAGTTGAGGACGTTACAACTAATGTAGTTGTAGAACCCACAGATGTGAATACTCCGAAACGTATATTGTTAGCGGAAGATAATGCGATCAATGCGCTATTAACGCGAACATTGTTGGAGGCCGAAGGACATGTAGTGGAAACTGTCCAAGATGGGCAGCTTGCTGTCGAGGCTATGAAAACGGCTAGTTATGACCTTATCTTTATGGATATGCGTATGCCAAATATGGACGGATTGGAAGCAACGCGCAAAATTCGTACGCTCCCAAATGTCAGCAAGGACTTACCGATTATTGCCCTTACGGCGAATGCATTTGATGATGACAGAAACGCGTGTTTCGATAGCGGTATGAATGATTTCATGACCAAACCAGTGTCCGCTGAAGAGCTGAGTGAAATGGTTATTCAATGGACATCTCCGAGAGAGCAACGCATGGCGAGCTAGGGGTTAATTAGGGTTAAACTCTTATAAATTCCGAATAAAATCTTTACACCTTGCCTCGAATAGAGGCAGGGTCTTTTTATGAGTAATTCCGACCATGTTATATCAAAGCCAAGCTGGGCAGAAATTTTTCAATCTTATCTAAAGCCAAAAATGCTTGGTATGATGTCACTGGGGTTTGCATCTGGCTTACCTTATATGTTGATATATTCAGAGCTTGCTTATTGGATGAAGCAAGAAAGCGTTGATTTAAAGGTTATTGGTTTTTTCGCTTGGATTGGTCTTGTCTATACACTCAAAGTTTTATGGGCCCCTTTAGTTGATAGACTTGAAATTCCAATTTTGACAAAATCGATGGGACAACGGCGTTCTTGGATGCTAGTGGCTATCCTTGGAACTGTTATCGGCGCTCTGATAATAGCTACGTCGGACCCAGGGTCTTCCATTTTACAAATTGCGATCGGAGCTGTGGTTTTAGCAACGTCGGGCGCGACTTTGGATATTTCTATTGATGCTTGGCGTATTGAAGCTGCGCCAGGGCAAGATCAAACGAATATGGCGGCCACATATGTTCTTGGCTATCGAATTGCAATCTTTGGCGCGGGGCTGTCATATATAGTTGCGGGATTAACAAATTGGAATATTGCTTACGGGGTTATGGCTATGATCTTGGCCATAAATGGAACGATTGTTTTTTTTATAAAAGAGCCGCCTCGAGATATACAGCAAAAATCCCTAACCCTAAAAGATGCCGTCACAAATAATGTCGTAAAGCCTTTTCTTGGCTTTGTTACGAAATTGGGTGCTTGGACCCCTCTGGTTTTCTGTCTGGTTGCAACATATTTAATTAGCGACAAAACTATGGGGCCGATGGCGAAACCGATGTATCAATCCATTGGGTATTCAGAAATTCAACTGGGCTTAGTCGCGAGTGCATTTGGGATTTGGCCTGTTCTCATTGGCGGCTTTGTTGCAGGCGCAATATCTATCCGTTTTGGTTTAATGAAATGCTTGTTGATAGGGTCTATCTTAATGGTCATTACCAATGCCGCGTTTGCATGGTTATCAACCGTCACAGAGCCCAAAACGATTTATTTATTTGTGACGGTTGGGGCGGATAATTTGGCACAAGGTTTTGCGGCAACAATATTTATTGCCTATTTATCGTCCTTATGTGATTTAAAGTACGCAGCTACGCAATATGCCTTTTTAAGTGCTATGTTTAACCTTGTTGGGAAAACTTTATCAGGGTTTACAGGCATCATAGCCGATAAGGTCGGGTTCGAAATTTTCTTCATATTTTCAGCGGCCCTTGGGATACCTGCAATCATCTTTGCGGTAATCATCATGTTATGGGGCCCAGATACGGCAAAAGGCATTCGGACTAAGCCTCATTTATAAAAAGTGTCTGTTTAAGCTTGCGCCGCGATACGATATAGGCGATTTTCCTGCCCGATATGAACGCTCAAACCAAACCCGATATAAAACCTGAAACTGCGGCAAAATTAACGCCAATGATGGCGCAATTTATGACGATTAAAGCGCAGGCAGGGGATGAGGCGCTCCTGTTTTACCGCATGGGTGATTTCTACGAGTTGTTTTTTGACGATGCGGTTCGGGCCTCTGCGGCTTTAGATATCGCCTTAACAAAACGCGGAAAACATAACGGTAATGACATTCCTATGTGCGGCGTTCCTGTCCATGCATCCGAAACTTATCTACAGCGCTTAATCAAAAAAGGGTTTCGCGTAGCGGTGTGCGAACAAACTGAGGACCCCAAAGAGGCCAAAAAACGCGGAGCGAAATCCGTGGTCCGCCGCGAGATTGTCCGTCTTGTGACGCCTGGGACATTGACCGAGGATAATTTACTGGATGCGCGAGGGCGCAACTTGATTGTATGCTTGGCCAAATCTTTATCTGGGGATTACGCCCTCGCATGGGCCGATATTTCAGATGGGTTGTTTGAATTATGTTCTCTGCCAGCCGTCCGGCTTGCAGGTGAGGTCGCTGCGTTAGCGCCGCGAGAATTGCTCTTGCCAGAAGCTCTGTATCAAGACCCTGAATTTATGCAAAACCTGCCGATAGATGGTGTCGCGCTGACGCCGCAACCTAGCAGCAAATTTGACGCACGCTCAGGAGAGCGGCGATTAAAGTCCCGCTTTAATATTGGTAGCTTGGACGGTTTTGGGGATTTCTCGCGCGTGGAAATTTCTGCAGCTGGGGCATTGCTGGATTATTTAGAGCTGACCCAAGCTGGTTCTCCTGTGCAATTATCTGTTCCAAAACAAGCGAAAACTGCTGGGTTTTTAGCAATTGATTCGGCGACGCGAACGAGTTTGGAGATAGACCGAACACAAAAAGGGACGCGCAAGGGCTCATTATTGTCGGTCATTGACCGCACGGTTACAGGAGCGGGTGCGCGCGAATTTGCCGATAGGCTTAACCGTCCATTGATGGATTTACAGGCGATTAAATCTCGGCATGATGCGGTGAGCTTTTTCATAAGCGAAACTGATATTCGCCGCGAGATACGCGGGCATCTGCGCGCTTGCGGTGATATGGGCCGCGCTGTGTCGCGCATAGCGCTAGAGCGCGGGGGGCCGCGTGATTTGCGCGTGATTTGCGATACCCTTTCGCAAGGCGAAGTGATAAATTCGGTCTTTGCGCAAAACCCAAGTTTGAAACTGGCCGATAATGTTGCCAACATGCTCGATAGAATAAGCCAAGCTGACAAGCCTGAACTTGCTACGCTTCGCCGTGATATAGATAGAGCTTTCACGGTTGACGTACCAATGTTGGCGCGCGATGGCGGATATGTTGCACAGGGCTGGCAGCCTGAAATTGACCAACTTAAGCAGCTTCGTGATGATAGCCGCAGGATTGTCGCAGGGTTGCAAGCGGACTATGCGCGTGATGCCGACATTCCGACACTAAAGATAAAACATAATAATGTGCTGGGTTATTTTATTGAAGTCAGTCCGAAATATGCGGATGTGATGTTATCTAAAGGTCCAGACAGTCAGTACATTCATCGGCAGACCTTGGTCAGCGCTGTACGGTTTACAACAACAGAATTGGCCGATTTAGATAGTAAAATCTCTGGCGCTGCCGATAAGGTGCTCGCCTTAGAGCAAGCCGTTTTTGCGGAATTTGCAGCGCGAACAAGTGCAATGTCAGAACCCATTCGCGAGGCCGCGCGCGCGTTAGCTCAACTTGATGTTCAGGCGGCATGGGCACTTTGGGCCGAAGACAAAAAAGCCATTCGTCCTGAGATGAGAGAAGACTGCGTTTTTCATATTACGGGCGGACGGCATCCCGTGGTCGAAGATGCTTTGATAAAATCTGGCGAGGCAGGTTTTACGGCCAATGATTGTCATTTGGATGGGGACATAAAAGACGCCGCAAGGCTCACTTTAATTACAGGCCCCAATATGGCCGGTAAATCGACATATCTTCGCCAAAATGCTCTGATGTTTATTCTCGCGCAAGCAGGAGGTTATGTGCCTGCACGAAGCGCCTGTATTGGTATAGCGGATAGATTGTTTTCCCGCGTGGGAGCTTCGGATGATTTGTCAAAAGGGCGGTCTACATTTATGACAGAAATGATTGAGACAGCGGCGATATTAAATCAATCTACGGATCGGAGTTTTGTGATTCTGGATGAAATTGGCCGCGGCACGTCGACATTTGATGGCCTCTCTATTGCTTGGGCTACGGCGGAACATTTGCACGCTATTAATAAATGTCGCGCGCTATTTGCCACGCATTACCATGAACTTACCGATCTAATTGAAGCTCTGGATGGGGCGCAAAATGCTTCGCTAAGAGCTAAAGAATGGAACGGGGATTTAGTTTTTCTCCATGACGTTCGGCCGGGCGCTGCCGATAAATCTTACGGTATTCAAGTGGCAAAACTAGCGGGTTTGCCGTCAGCTGCTGTCAGCCGCGCCCATGAAGTTTTGACCAAGCTTGAAGATGAAGCCCAAACCACACAACCTTCAATACAAACTTTACCTCTTTTTTCAGCGCGGCCTGCCCCCGTCGCCGCGGAGCATATTCCGTCTGAAACTGACATAGCTTTAAAGCAATTAGATGTTGATAGCCTATCGCCGCGTGACGCGTTAGATTTACTTTATGAACTTCGTGCCAAATTGGATAATCATTAATGCCGCGCCGTTTGAAACAAAATACCTTACCGCAATATACTCGCGCCTTTGACAGCGGGATGGATGTCGATGGTTTAAATGCCCAGCTTATAGCTTTGGCAGATAACGGCGCAGAGATAATACGCGGGGATGTTTTAGCGATTTTTAAAACCGCATTTCGGGCGTCTTTGGATTTAACCCGTAAGAAATTTGAACATGGACGGTTGGATGGACTCGAAGCGGCGCGTATGATTGCGGCGATACATGATGACCTCATCGTGGCTTTGTTTAATTTTACAAAAACATATATTTTAACCTCGCGAAACCCAACGCGCGCGGAACGTATTGCTTTATGTGCTGTTGGCGGATTTGGCCGCGGGGAAATGGCCCCGCAAAGTGATGTGGACTTGCTGTTTTTGTTGCCAGACAAAAAAGGCTCTGCTTATGCTGAGAGCTTGATAGAATATATGCTCTACATGTTGTGGGATTTAGACTTAAAAGTTGGTCACGCCGCGCGCACTATTGATCAATGCATTACGCTTGCAAAAGAGGACCAAACAATTCTGACATCATTGCTGGATCAGCGGTTCTTATGCGGAGATGCCGAGCTTGCAGGCGGTTTGTTAAAACAGTTTAGGAAAGACATTACGCGCGGAACGGGGCGGAAATATATTGCTGAAAAATTACAAGAACGCGATACACGTCACACACGCGAAGGTAACTCACGCTATGTAATCGAACCAAATATTAAAGAGGGAAAGGGCGGGATGCGTGACCTGCATGTTCTCTACTGGATTGCACGGTTTTTAGACAAAGATGACCGCATTGCTGACCCACAAAGAGCGCAAGATTATGTAGATATGGGCTTGTTTGATAAAAAGGCTGCGACGCGCTTTGTACGCGCAGCGGATTTTTTATGGCGGACGCGTATTT
>JBDVGI010000014.1:0-8139 GCA_039962885.1 Litorimonas sp.
CTTGGCCATGCGTAATTCATATCTCCGCCCAGATGTTTAGGCGCCATGACGCAATAGGCTCCGCCATAGGCTTTGCGGGTAATGATGGTGACTTTGGGCACTGTCGCCTCGCCGAACGCATAAAGCAATTTCGCGCCGTGCTTAATGACGCCGCCAAATTCTTGGCTTGTCCCCGGCAGAAACCCTGGCACATCAACAAGTGTCAGCAGCGGAATATCAAAGGCATCACAAAAGCGCACATGACGCGCGGCCTTGCGCGAAGCATCGCTATCCAAGCACCCCGCCAAAACCATAGGCTGATTAGCCACAACGCCCACGGTCTGCCCTTCGAGGCGGATAAAACCGCACAAGATGTTCTTGGCGAAATCACGCTGAATTTCAAAAAAGTCACCCTCATCCGCGATTTTCTCAACAAGCTCATGCATGTCATAAGGCAGGTTCGGATTGTCGGGCACTAATGTATCGAGCGAGCTTTCGATGCGGTCATGCTTGTCGAAAAACGGACGCGCGGGCGAACCGCTGCGGTTATTGAGCGGTAGAAAGTCAAACAGGCGGCGAATTTCCGCGATGGCTTCCATGTCATTATCAAACGCGCCGTCTGCGACAGATGATTTTGTCGTATGAGTTTTCGCCCCGCCCAATTCCTCGGCTGTCACAACTTCATTGGTCACGGTTTTCAAAACGTCTGGCCCCGTTAGGAACATATAAGAGCTATCGCGAACCATAAAGATGAAGTCCGTCAGAGCGGGCGAATAGACCGCGCCGCCTGCGCTTGGCCCCATAATGACGGAGATTTGCGGCACGACGCCGCTGGCTCTTATGTTGTTTTGAAACACGTCAGTATAACCCGCCAGTGACGCTACCCCCTCTTGGATACGCGCTCCGCCGCTATCGTTCAGGCCAATAATAGGCGCGCCGTGCTTAACGGCCATTTCCTGCACTTTGCAAATTTTCTTCGCATTGGTTTCGGACAAAGAGCCGCCAAAGACCGTGAAGTCTTGGGCAAAAACAAAGGTCTTACGCCCATTAATCGTTCCCCAACCTGTGACAACTCCATCGCCGGGGTAATGCTGCTTCTCCATGCCGAAATCCGTACTGCGATGTTTGACGAACATGTCAAATTCTTCGAAACTAGCTGGATCGAGCAGTAATTCGAGGCGCTCGCGGGCTGTTAATTTGCCTTTGGCATGTTGGTTATCAATTCGGCGTTGTCCCCCGCCCATTCGCGCAGTTTCACGGCGCGATTGTAATTGATCTAGAATAGCGCTCAAAACAGCCTCCATTGAACAATTGCAACAAATCGTGACTGATATGTTGCGTAATGTCGCACATTAACTTTGCCTTGGCTGATATCAAGCTAAAATTACCTATACATTCACAGAGTTAACGCAATTATCTGCGTTTCATGCCATGTTGGAGCATACATTCTTGCACCTAAGACTTGCAGCATTATACCTTGCGCCGGATTATATTATCCGTCAATAAAGTCCCGAATGATAAAGACCATTTCGTCGTCATAATACAGTGTAGCATTCATGAAAATAAACCGCTCATATATCATCGCCGCGTTGCTCTTTATTATCATAGGGTTATGGTTTGCCGTTAACACGGTCGGCAAAGATGACACTGTAACAGGCAAGACCCAAGCACAGACACGGGCTGAGATTGAAACAAGCTCACAAAAACCAACTGTGCAAGTACGCAATCTTACGGCGCAATCGCATGACATAATTTTAGAACTCTACGGCCAAAGCGAAGCGTCTCGTGAAGTAGATGTCAAAGCGCAGACAGCGGGCCTCATTGTTGCAACACCCGTAGCAGAAGGCCGTATTCTCGCAAAAGACACACTGCTTTGCCGCCAAGACATAGACGCGCGGCAAGCTATACTCGACCAAGCTCTTGCCAATAAACGTACTATTGAAACGGATCTAAATGCCGCGCGCATTTTGGCCAAAAAAGGCTATCAATCCTCCTCACGGGTCACAGCTTTTGAAGCGCAAATGGACGGAGCCAAAGCTGGCATTAAACAAGCGCAAATCGAATTAGATAATGTGAATATGCGCGCACCCTTTGGAGGGATATGGGAACGCCAACACGCACAAGTTGGCGACTATCTTGCCCCCGGCCAAGCTTGCGGATTATTAGTGGATTTATCACCGCTACATGTTGTTGTGCAGTTAACCGAAGACCAAGTCAGGTCAATTTCCAAAGGGGACACAGCGAGTGTTTCATTAGCGACAGGGCAAAATGTTACCGCGGCAGTCGCCTTTATCGAAGCTAAAGCTGATCCTGCAACACGGACTTTCCGAACAGTCATGCATGTACCCAATAATGACTTTACCCTTAAAGCTGGCGTTACGGCAACTGTGCGGCTGAAAGCTGGCGAAGCTCTGGCACATCAAATACCTTCCAATATTTTAACGCTCAATGATGAAGGCCTTGTCGGAATACGCTATCTCGACGAAGCCAACATAGTACGGTTTTCTACGGTTAAAACAATTGATGAAAACGCCAATGGAGTATGGGTGACAGGACTGCCTGAGATTGTACGCATCATCACAGAAGGACAAAGTTTTGTTGCAGAAGGCATGGAGGCTATCCCTGATAGCACATACGGCAATTCGCAATTTCAAAACACATCACAGCCATAGGAACGCATTTTCATGAGCCTTGAGCCAAAAATCGTGAAGCCTAAAATGTCTCCTAACGCCAAAGGCCTGCCCGCCATTGTCGGGTTTTCCATTCATAACTGGCGCATGACGCTTGGGATTATGATGTTTGCGGTTATTGGCGGATTCTTAGCCATGTCGCGCCTTCCCCTAGACGCAGAGCCTGATATCCCTGTCCCATTTATTAATGTGCAGGTCGTCTTGCCTGGTATCTCTCCTGAAGACGCCGAACGGTTGCTTGTAAGACCCCTTGAAACCGAGCTTAAAAGTATTGATGGTCTCAAAGAAATTAACGGCGTTGGCGCAACAAATATTGCCTATGTATCTTTGGAGTTTGAAGCCTCATTTGACCAAGATCAAGCTTTCTCAGATGTATTAGAAAAAGTCGACAGGGCCCGCGCCGAATTCCCCGATGATGCCGAAGAACCCATTGTCGAAGAAGTTAGCACATCAGCCCTGCCCATTATCACTGTCAATCTTTGGGGAAACGCCCCTGATCGCGAATTGCAAAAACGCGCCAAAGACCTCAAACGCCGCATCGAAAGCCTGCCGCAAGTGCTGGAAGCTAACATATCAGGCGAACGCGAAGACATCCTTGAAGCTGTTTTAAATCCGTCGCAGATTGATAGCCTTGGCATCACATTTGACGAAATTTCTAGCGCTATTGGCCGTAATAACAGCCTCATTCCAGCAGGATCCTTGCAAACCAAAAGCGGGAAATTTAACGTCAAATTACCAGGGTTAATTGAAAACCCCACAGACCTTTCGGATCTTGTCATACGCCGCAGCGCAAATGGTAGCATTGTCAAACTCGGCGATATTGCGCAAATTCGTAAAGGCTACAGGGATGTTGCTAGCTTTGCGCGCTTTAATGGCCGCCCTTCTGTCTCACTAGAAATTTCCAAACGCCAAGGTGAGAATATCATTGAAACAAATGACCGCATTCAGGCGTTAGTGAATGAAGTTTCGAGCCGTCCCGATTGGCCAGAAACAATTCATGTAACCTACAGTCAATCACGCTCCACCCGCATCAAAGATATGATGAGTGAACTCTTTTCCTCAATCGTCAACGCGGTTGTTCTAGTCTTCATCGTCTGTATTGCCGCACTAGGTTGGCGCTCGGCTTTATTTGTCGGTTGGGCAATACCTGCTAGCTTTCTTATCGCCTTTTTTCTGTTCTTTGTTCAAGGCGAGACAATCAACATGATGATACTTTTTGGCCTGATCCTCTCAGTGGGGGTCTTAGTCGATAGCGCTATTGTTATTGTTGAATATGCAGATCGTAAAATGGATGAAGGGCTATCACGGCTCGAATCCTTTAAGCTCGCTGGAGAACGGATGTTCTGGCCGATTATGTCCTCGACTGCGACAACTCTTGCAGCCTTCATACCGTTATTATTTTGGGAGTCTATCGTAGGCAAATTCATGGCCTATTTCCCGCGCACAATGATTTATGTCTTATCAGCCTCCACAGTCATGGCGCTTATTTTTCTTCCAACACTTGGCGCAAAAATTGGGTTTATCCCCAAAAAAACTGTCAATTCTAACGCAGCCCTTTTATCCGCCGCAGAAGGAGACCCGCTGAAGTTGACAGGGTTTACGGGGGTCTATGCCAAGTTCATTAGCAAAATCATTCGCTTCCCCGGTTTAGTCATGGGCGCAACAGCTCTCATGGCCGCTGTCATTGTCTTAGTCTTTAGCGCTCGCATGAATGGCACCCCGCCCAAACCTGTTGAGTTCTTCACGCAAACACCTGATGAGCAACTTTATATTTTGGCCCGTGCACGCGGCAATACAAGCCCAGAGCAAATCATCAAAGTCGGAACAGATATTGAAAACCGTATTGCCGATATTACAGGCATAGAATCCGTCTACACAGTTATTGGCGATGGCGCGGCAGGTAGCGGCGCGGGCGCTTCGGGTTTAACAGGGCCAAACAATGTTCCCTCTGATACAGTTGTACGGATTTATACAGAGCTTCTCCCCTTTGCACAGCGCCGCAGTGTTCTTGACATAAAAGATGATATTGAAGTCGCCGTTCAAGGGATTCCAGGCATTATCACAGAAGTCACCGCCGAGAGCCAAGGCCCGCCGATTGGTAAGGATATTGGCATACAAATTTCTTCCGAAGACCGCCAAGAGCTTACAGCCATTACGCAACAAGTACGGGCCAAGCTTGAATCCATGAACGGTATTTTAGATGTCGAAGACACCTTGCCTTTACCTGGTTTAGATTGGGAAATCATTGTTGACCGCGCCGAAGCAGGCCGCCTTGGCCTTGACATTGGGCGTATTGGTTCTGTGATACAGTTTATCACGGAAGGCACGCTTGTTGGTCAATATCGTCCGCTTGATGCCGATGAAGAGGTCGATATTCGTATCCGCTACCCGTCTAAGGCACGCGACATTGCAAAGCTTGACACTTTACGAATACAAACCCCCTCAGGTGCCCTGCCCTTATCATCCGTCATCACTCGCGTGGCTAAACCGCGCAAAGACAGCATAGAGCGGCGCGACCTATCCCCTTATTACGTTGTCCAAGCCAATAGTCATCCAGACTTTGCGGTCAATGTTCAAATCCAAAATATAAATGATTGGTTAGAAAATGAGGCTAACTTACCGTCGAGCGTCAAAGTCAAGTTTTTGGGGCAACAAGAAGAAAATGCCGAAGCCGCAAATTTTGCGAAAGGCGCTGCGCTGGCTATATTATTTATGATGAGCGTTATATTGCTATTGCAATTTAACAGCTTCTATCATGTCTTTTTAACACTATCGGCTGTGATTATGTCCGTCTTGGGCGTCATATTAGGCCTCGCCTTTTATCCGTATATTAGTATGATTTTGACAATAACAGGTGTGATTGCATTGGCAGGCATTGTGGTCAATAATAACATCGTCCTGATTGATACTTATCAGCGCCTATTAGAAAATGGATTTGACCCAGTTGAGGCGGCCATTCGTACTGCCGCTCAGAGGTTACGTCCTGTTTTCTTGACAACCTTGACAACGATTGTTGGTCTTATGCCGCTTATTTTAGGGTGGCAAGCCAACATCTTTACGGGGGATTTCTCTACAAAGGGGTCTAGCACGTCAGAGATATGGGCCCCAATTTCTTTCGTCATCGCCAGTGGTCTCGGCTTTGCAACGATTTTGACACTGATCGTCACACCCGTCCTGCTCGCAGCTCCAAGCATTATGAAGGCCCGTATCATAAGGTTCTGGAGTTGGATTAGGAAATCTTCAAATTCAGCACAAAACTCCGTTCAAACTCATCCTCAATCACCTGCCGAATAACGCTCAAAGATCCGCCTAAGTTTAATCCCTATGGGATGGGTTCCTGTTCCTCCTGAGGCGTTGTAATCGGTGCTACTTGTCCATTCGGAGCAAAAATCACTGTGCTTTGTGATCCCCCGCCTAAAAGACTACGCCGTATTTGCCAGCGGAGGGGTTCAAAACTTACAGAGATGGATCCATCATCCCCTACCGTTTGCGGCAAAGGCGGCAGACGTTCAAAGACAACACCAATGCGAACGCTTTGCCCATTTACCGGGTTAAGCTCAGCCCAAACATTATATTCCCCAAGCGGCAGAATTTTCCCTGCTGTAAACGTCCAGCGGCCATCCGCTCGAACGCCCGTTTCGCCAATAACTTGTTCGCCAAGATAAAGCCGCACGCGTCCATTGACGCTCGTTGTGCCCGATAATATAACCCCGCCTGCATCATCATAATCTATCGCATTAAACCCCAGCGGCCCTTGTGTTGGGGACTGACCAAACGGTGATTGAATAACGCGGCTTGGCCCGCCTGAATTACAAATGATGATCAAAGCGGGCGTTATATAATTTGCACTCGCTATTGTCTCATCACGCGGAGTTGGAATACGAAAGATAGTTTCATCACTGCGGATACTAACCTGATCTTGGCCTGTGAACATTAGCGCCTCAATAGCCATAGCCTGTCCATCAATATCCAGCGTAACGCCCCAAGCCCCTTCTGCATTTGTTTTAATTTGGCGCATCCGCTCCCCGCGGTTGAGCAGAACAATGACGCTATCAGGTTCAGCACGGCCCGATAAACGCATTTTACGATTATCCCCTGACAGGAACTCTGATATATTTTCAAACGAAACTGGCTGCATGGCAATTCTATCGACTTGCTGCTCAGCGTTATCATTCTGAGGCCTCCCTCCTACGCCGAGTAATTGGCCAGAGCGCATCACACCCGCAATTTGAATGAGAAAGAATAAAATAAAAGCAATGAACAGACCACCAAGTGCCATCCAAATATACCGAGACTTCATCGTCCTACATCCCTTTCATACATTTTAGTTTTATATTTTCGTTAGCCCCGCATGCAAAGCCGTTCTAAGGTCGGGTTTGTACTTAACACAGCAATTTCAAATAAAACATCCTTAAGTCAACACAAATGGGAAGGAATAAAATGCCAGATAAGCCGCTGAACACATCTTATACGGTTTGCGTCTTTTGCGGCTCGTCTAGCGGGAGCAACCCAGCCCATATGCAGCTTGCGAAGCAGCTTGGCAAGGAAATCGCTATGCGAGGTGATCGTCTTGTTTATGGCGGCGGAGGTCTTGGCCTTATGGGTGCGGCGGCACGCGCAGCACATGAAAACGGAGCGCATGTCTTAGGTATTATTCCAGAGTTTTTAAGCCATATTGAAAAAACTTTTACAGATGCGGACTATGAAATTGTCGAAAACATGCATCACCGTAAAAGCCGTATGTATAGCGAGGCGGATGCCTTTATCGTCTTACCCGGCGGCATAGGAACTCTAGAAGAGGCCATAGAAGTCTTGTCATGGCAGAGGTTAAATCTACATCAAAAACCTATCATATTTTTATCAGATACGCATTACTGGGACGCAGTGTTAGCGTCCCTGTCTCAAATCATTGATGACGGCTTTGCACCTGCCTCTTTTCAACACGCCCTATTATCCGCTAGCACTGTAGAACACGCTTATGATTTGCTGAGCAAGGCCGTAGAACAGCCCCTCCTCAAACATAAATTACATCAGGCTAAAGACGAAAGTGATGAAAATTAAATAACTATATGGCTCATCAGTAATTCTAGGTTAGCTTGGTCAATTTCACAAAAACTACCCAGTTCTGTCGAATCCACATCTAATACGCCAAATAGAGAACCATCAGGGGAAAACATAGGGACGACAATTTCAGACTCAGAACGGCTATCACAAGCAATATGGTTTGGAAAAGCATGAACGTCATCCACAATGATTGTCTCTCCAGAGGTTGCTGCTGCGCCGCATACGCCTCTTACATTACCTGTTCCAAATGGAATTCTCAGACAACCCAGTGTGCCTTGATATGGGCCAATAACAAGTTCGTCTTTTTTATTTGGATCAACAAGATAAACGCCTGTCCAGAAAAAATAATCAAAGGCATGATGTAAAAGACAAATCGTGGTCACGAGCCTTGCCGTCACATTGTCTT
>JBDVGI010000015.1:0-10480 GCA_039962885.1 Litorimonas sp.
TAATACCTTTCAGCGCGGCGGCTTCGGCATAGGCGCTATGGGCATGTTTCCACGCGATACCGAATTTATTTTCTTTCTTGCCTGTACTGATTTTATCATGTCCGCCTGCGGTTACGTCAGGGTTGACCCGAAATGCGATAGGGGCAACTTTATTCAGGGATAAAGCGACTTGATTGAGTAGCCGTAATTCAGGAAGGCTTTCGACATTAAAAACACGAATTCCTGCAGTTAAAGCGTCACGCATTTCAGTCTTTGTTTTGCCAACGCCTGAGAAGACGATTTTATTTGGCGAGATACCCGCGATAAGGGCGCGTGCGAGTTCTCCGCCTGAGACGACATCTGCCCCAGCGCCCATTTTAGCCAAAGTCGCCAGAACTGCGATGTTGGAATTGGCTTTGACGGAATAAGCAACAAGGGCGTCGATGCCTGAAAAACTATCGGCGAAGACTTTGTAATGCCGTTGAAATGTCGCTGTGCTGTAGATATAGGCAGGGGTGCCCACAGTCTTGGCAATATCTCGCAGGGCAACCCCTTCGGCGTGTAACTGCCCGTTTTTATAATCAAAATGACGCATGGATATTAGTTACCTGAATTGTTTGTGCCAGAGTTGGCACCAGTGTTGGTGCCAGTGTTAAGGTCGGTATCTGAGCTTGCACTCGTATCAGGCGTATTGGTTGTTGACGTCGTGTTTGTTTGCGCAGGCTTATCTGCGCCCCAAATTGGAGGTGGTGTTTTCAAAGACCCCCGAACGCCGCAGCTTGTCAAAAATAGGCCTGCAAAACAAAGGGCTGTTACGCTCATAAAGGCGCTACGATATGATGATTTATGCGATTTTATAGGCGTCATGACGAATATCCATGTGATTATTTGACCCTTTTATGCTGTGTTGAAAGAGTCGTCGAGTCATAACAGCAAGCCTCATATGACAAATTATTCACTGGTCAAAACCTTATATGTTCGCGAAAGTAGGCTTATGAAGGTTACGAATCTGTTTTTTTTGCTTTTCGGCTGTGCGTATCTTGCATGCGGGCAAATGGCTGCTGCGCAAACGGATGACGGAAAACGCGGTGAAGTTTTTTGTTTTCCGACAAAGTCTGTTCCAAAAATAGTTAATCGTATTAACGCAGTCGGTGTTGACCGGCGCGATGTTGTCGATGTTAGGTTGGACCCTAAGTTTTTGATTAAAGATGGCGGAGTTTGGCCCGACGCTTTTTATCTTGCGAAAGACGGACAGCCCATCATGGATATGCCATTTTCGCGTGAGGACGGACGCGTTGCAAATTTTCTGGAAGCTGTGGCCTTAGAGCCAAACAGTGATATTTGCGTTGTAGACCCTACGCGAGCGGATAAGTCAGAGGATGATGAGGGGCTTTATTTCGAAATGGGGCTCTCCCCTGTGTTCCTTAAGGCAACGGGTGAGCATAATATCGAGGACATTAAAAAAGGTTCGCGCGATGCCAAAAGCTTTTATAAAAAAATGATACCCGCCCCACTTCGATTACTTATGCCTGACACGAATTATTTGGCTGTGAAATATAAAGACCCTAAGTTTCTTGTAGATAACGCTAGGCCCGAAATATTTGCGCGTGTAGATGGAAGCGATATAGAGTTAGACTATGAGCGTCATAAAGATATGTTCATCGTTTCAGGAAAAAACCTACGCAAAATGGGGGCTAGCATGCTTGTTGTTAGCGGTGGTGAGTATGACTTACAGCCCGTGCCAAGCCTGTCCATGATACGCCGTTTTGAAAAGCAGAGTAAAGATGATTCAAAGTCAGTAGAAGTTGGCATAGATGCCACAGAAAGTGTGGATGATGAACATACGCCATTTGAACAATAAAAATATCAAACGTTTTATACTGCCTGCAATTTTGGCGCTATTTGTGCCGCAAACCGCGCTTGCCGAAGATGATTGCACGGACGCTAAGCAGCTCGTAAAGGGTTTGAAAGCATTTTATGGCGCAGATGCATCTTTGAAAGATGTTGTTGACCCAGTCTTGAAATTCTCGATGCAGTCGGTTGACGAGACTATGGAGTTTTCTGGTTTACTTTACCGAGACGAAGAGATTGAGCATCGGTTTGACATCGATGAAAACGGAGACGTTTTAGGCCTTGAAGCGAGCGTGGATAAAGTTTCTCCAAAAGGGGAATTATGCATTTTAGTGGATGGAAATACCATTGAAGACCGTGAAGAATCTATTGCACTTGCGACAGCGAGCTTTATTTTCCCATATAAAAATACAACAGGCAGTTTGAGCATGGATGAACTTCTGGAAGGGGCCAAAGATAGTTCTAAAGTTATGAAATCTCTTGCGCCGAGCGGACTTGGTTTTTTTGTGCCAAAAATGAAATCTATTGTTATAATGCCCGTGGATGATAACGAAGACCTGCCTGTACTTACATTGATGAAAAAAGGTGAAATCGTTGACGTTCCAGAGCCGGTTATGTTGAATTCTGGTCAATATTATCACCTATCTGACTTGAAAAAAACCAAAGCTGATACATTCATGATTTCTGGAAATTATGCTTTACACGCGAATTTCGATTTCAAAGATGAAGAGCTTATAAAGGCAGAAGCACAGCGTTTGGAAGCGCTGGCGAATCCAGATGCTAGTACTGAAACTGACGCCTTAACACCCCCTGCGGAATGAACTGATGACGATAAGTGTGACCCCTCAAATCCAAAGCCCTTGCAAGCTTATTTGTGAATTAGATATAGAAAAGTCTCAATGTAAGGGCTGCGGACGGTTTCGTGAAGAAATCGCGATGTGGACACGGTATTCGGATGCACAGCGAGCATTTATTATGACAGAATTACAGGGCCGAATGCATCAATTTCAGGATTGATTTGGGTTATCGCCTAGGGATTAGGGCTATGCCATATCAGTGCTTTCTTAATGTGTGCATGTCGTTTAAACAAATCGTATGAAACATTACGCAATTTCCTTACTTCCGTGTTTTTTATTGGCATGTGCCCCAGCGGTTGATGATCAAATAACGCCGCCGTCCAAGCTAGCTAACACCACGGTAGATTTGCATGAAGACGTTGCCTCTCATGACGTTTCGCTTGTCTACCCAGATGTCATTGCGCCAGAATTAGCAGAGCGGTTTTCTCGTCTCGCGCTAGATTGCGTGCATCAAGAATTTCCTAATAAAATCGCTCGTACGACGGATAACGCCGAAGCGATTGGCCCTCCAAAACAGATATTTCCAGTTTTTTACGGTTGTTTTGATTGGCATAGCTCTGTGCATGGTCATTGGCTGCTTGTGCGTTTGTTACGCGTTGGCCCGCAAGATGCTGCATGGCGAGATGAGGCTTATGAAAAGCTAAGCCTTTCTTTTACAAAGGATAATATTAACGGTGAGATCGCCAATTTCGCGCGTCCCGCGCGCGGCTCATGGGAGCGGCCTTACGGCCTTGCTTGGTTCTTGCAGCTAATGACGGAACTACGTGAATGGGAACTCCAAAGTGCGGATCCGCAAGCAAAAATTTGGCGTCAAACCTTAGAGCCTCTTGAACAAGATATCGCAGACTCCCTCAAAACATGGCTACCCAAACTTGCCTATCCAATACGCCTTGGCACACATAACCAAAGCGCCTTTGCTTTTGGCTTGATGCTCGACTGGGCGCGGGCCGTAGGAGATACGGATATGGAGCGTCTGATAATTGAGCGATCTTTGAGCTATCATAAGAATGACGTGAATTGCCCGCTATCTTATGAACCTAGCGGCGAAGATTTCCTCTCGCCTTGTCTTATGGAAGCGGATTTAATGCGGCGAGTGTTAAACGAAAAAGATTTTGTTCAGTGGTTTACGGCATTTATGCCAGATGTGCCAAGTGACGGGTCAGGGGATTGGCTCAAACCGGGTCTTGTCTTAGATGCCAGCGACGGCAAACTTGTGCATTTGGACGGAGTCAATAGTTCGCGGGCTTGGAATTTGTATAATATCGCTCGGGCCTTGCCGCAGGGAGATAGCCGCAAAGCGTCTCTTGTCGCAGCGGCGAAAATTCATGCCGATACAGGCGTGGATGCGGTATCGGATGAGCATTATTCTGGCAGCCACTGGCTCGCCAGTTTTGCGACATATCTGATGACAGACCGCGGTTGGGATCAGGAGTAACTCCCTTTAATAAAGCCTACCCCAAAACCACCTGCCATCGTTTAACTTGCTTTGCGACTTCGCTTGGCGCTGTCCCGCCATAGCTTGTACGCGAGCTTGCAGAAGCGAGCGGAGTTAAAATACGGTAGACATCATCGGTAATGCGGGGCTCTACGCTTTGCATATCTGCGAGTGATAGCGCGTCAAGTGTTTGGCCGTTTTTCTCCGCTAAAGCCACAATCGCCCCAGTCACATGATGGGCATCACGAAATGGCATGTTCAAATTCATCACAAGCCAATCGGCCAAGTCTGTGGCGGTTGAAAATGCCATGCCTGCGGCGCTGGCCAGAACATCTTTATTGGCTTGAATATCGGCCACCATCCCCGCCATCGCCGCAAGGCCAAGCTCTAGGGCATCAAAGGCATCAAAGACGGGCTCCTTATCCTCTTGCATGTCTTTGGAATAGGCTAGGGGCAGACCTTTCATCACAATCATAAGACTGGTCAGAGCGCCGACAATGCGTCCGACTTTAGCGCGGACAAGCTCGGCGGCATCTGGGTTGCGTTTTTGCGGCATGATAGAGCTACCCGTCGTGAACGCGTCTGATAATTTGATGAAATTAAATTGCGCGCTCGTCCATATGACGATTTCTTCTGACAGGCGCGAGAGGTGCGCGGCGCATATGCTGGCTGCAGATAAGGCTTCGAGGGCAAAGTCGCGGGCCGAGACAGCATCAAGAGAATTGGCCATCGGACGGGTAAAACCAAGTGCATTTGCCGTCATGTCGCGATCAATCGGGTAGGGCGTTCCTGCCAGAGCCGCTGCGCCAAGCGGGCTTTCATTCATCCGTTTGCGGCAATCTTGAAAGCGGGACTTATCGCGGGCAAACATCTCAAGATAGGCGAGCATGTGGTGACCAAATGTAACAGGCTGCGCGCTTTGCAGATGCGTAAAGCCGGGCATGATTGTGTCAGTATTAACTGCGGCTTGATTGAGTAGGGCTTTTTGCAACGTTTCAAGTTGATGAATAAATAAATCCAGATGATCGCGCACCCATAGGCGAAAATCAGTTGCCACTTGGTCATTACGTGAGCGTCCCGTATGAAGCCGCCCGCCTGCGTCGCCAATTTTATCTTTCAAGCGAGCTTCAATGTTAAGGTGAATATCTTCTAGCTCATCAGAAAACGGAAATGTACCGCCTTCAATTTCTGCGGCAATTTCACTTAGGCCTTTATGAATGGCATCACGGTCATCTGCCGTAATGATCCCTTGCGCAGCGAGCATATCAGAATGTGCCTTAGAACCTGCAATATCTTGAGCTGCCAGACGTTGGTCAAAGCCTATTGAAACGTTAATCGCTTGCATAAGCGCACTCGGCCCTGCGGCAAAGCGGCCACCCCACATTTTTTGTCCTTTACTTGACTGGCTTTTGTGGACGTTTTTGTTTACATCGTCGCTCATGTTAGCATCATCTTTCTTCACAGTGGGTAACGCCATTCGCGCTATGCTTTTATTCGGTTTCTGCGCTGTTCTATTCGTAATTCTTCAATCATGCCAGAGGCCAAAGACGGGATTAGAGCGTTTTTCGGTGGCAAGTCTTAAAAAACTAACAGTTTTAGAAGCTCCGCCCGCTCAACCGTTGGCTGTCTATAAAGCCCCAGATGACACCTCAATGACATTATCCGATTACCACGGAAAGGTCGTTTTGCTGAATGTTTGGGCAACGTGGTGCCCGCCTTGCGTTGCAGAGATGCCATCACTGAATGCTTTAGAGGGTCAAATGGGTGGTTCCGATTTTGCGGTAGTGCCTATTAGCCTTGATCGTCTCGCGAGTGATATTCTGCCATTTTACGAAGATGCAGACATTGAAAACCTGCCCGCGTGGCATGATGACACATTTGGTTTGAGTGGAAGTTTGATCTTACCTGGCCTTCCTACGTCCATTCTTTATGACCGAAGGGGCCGTGAAATCGGACGAATCCCGGGTGAAGTTGATTGGGATAGCGTCGAGGCGATTGCTTTGATCGAGCATTTAACCGCCGCGTCCGATTAAATGTAATGTAGCCTTACGAAAAGCTTACCAAAAGCAGGCTAAATTAGGGCGGCCTTTCGGGGTTTACTTTCAAGCTTTTAAGCTAAAAATAGGCTAAATAAAGGCATGTTTTTTCTAACCGAAACCTAAAATTCCTGTAAGTTGAGCCTCATGAAAAATACTGGCAGCGTAGAGTTCCACTGGGGAGGCGGCATGAAAAACAGGAGAGATACATGCCAAATATGACGATAAAAACACTATTTTTAACAGCCTCTATATGCGGGTTAACAACCAGCACAGCTTTGGCGCAAATATCAGAACTTACAGAGTCAGTGAATGTGCCAACGCGTATTGTTGATGCAGATTTTGTGACCGCTGATATTAACCAAGATGGAAGTCTTGACCGTGACGAGTTTGTAAGCTTTGCCGTGATGAAATCAGAAGCAGGTGATGAAAAATATCAGGATGTTGTTTCATCAGGACTTTTCAACAAAAAATTCGCTGTGCATGACCATAATGCGGATGAGAAAATCACCGCAGATGAAATGGGAGCCATCCAAGAAGACGATGAGCTCATGATAGACAAGCCTGCACCGACCACGGAAGATGATCTGTCAATTAAAGAGAGCCTATCTGACAAATAGAGTTTATATATTGGTAGTTTTTATCAATTTATCCATAAGCACTGAATTTTGGCGCTTATGGGTTTATTTAAACGTCATCTTCAATAAATGTTTATTTAATTAATGATGTTGCTTTTTTTGATACCTGAAGGGGTTTCAATATCTTGAATTACCACCGTACCTCTATTAGAGAGACCGAGGTCACGCAATTTTCTTTGCTTTTCCCGAATTTCCCGAATATATGCAAATGCGGCGCCACGAGGTGGAAGGTCTACGCCTGGTATGCTGTCATTTTGCGTGATTAAAACGGGCACGCCTTGAGTGCGGTTGTTACTTCCGCCTGTCATATCGGCAATTATATATTCATATTTTGCGACTTTTAACTCTGTATATGTTTTTAATTCAGCGGCGACTTCAGGGCGCATGTGCGTTTTAAGATGAGAGCGAATATCTGACTGAAAGTCAGGGAAGAAAAACTTAGCATTATCTTGATATAGCAAAGAAATTCGACCTTTATCGAATCCACGCAAAGAATTTGTAAATTCACTGGCGTTACCCTTCAAAACTGTCGAAAGATTGCTGCTTGAAAAGGCTACTCTATCAATAGTTGGCGAGCCTAAATTCCCCAAGAAAAACCCATATTGAACGATTGAGTCTTCCCAATATTTATACACGATGTTTTCGCGAATATCCCTAAGACTAAGATTAGTTCCATTGATACTTAAAATTTTAGCGTCATTGAGTAAAACTTTTTCGTTATTTACATTTACTTTAATTTTGGTTGGTATTTTGACAGGGTATGCGAGCGCAATCTGCTCAATCATAGTAATGTTATGTAGGTTAAACCAATAGGCAAGCTGCTCATTACGTGGCATCTGTTCGATATTAACCTTTGAGCTAAGGTCTTCAAGTTCGTGACGGTAGTTTGAAATAATCGCTGTGTATTCCCTTGAAAAATTATAAAAAGCGATTTTGTTGCCTTCTAGTCGATATGGGGATGTATGGCTAATGACAATTCTTGTACCAGCAGGTGGTTGTGGACGAGGAGCTGATTGCCGAGTGGAAGGGCCAGTAGGTAAAACCATGTTTTGTAGCAATAAATCCATTGTGTCGTAGTCAATAGATATTTGTGTTTTTGGGTTTGGTGTGAACTGTGAAAATGATAAATTCGTTGGTTGAGATTGGCTGTAAGCGTTCGAGATAGTCAAACAGAATGCAGATACGATTAATAAAGATATTACAAAGTTTTTAATTGGCATTAGTTGTTCTCGTATTTGGTGTTAAGTTTAAGATACTTACAAGCATATTATTTTGACCTTGAATTGTATCAATTGCAAATTAAATTGATTCAATTTGTTGTGAAAGCAACCAGCTTGAGCATTTTTCATTGTGAACGGCTCATACCAAGATAATTATGGTGTTTAATTATGAGTATGGTTTTTCAAAACTATAAGCCTCATAACTTAAAGGATTAGGTTTATAGTTAAATGGGATAAAATATTTTAAACTAAGTATTTATTCAACCATTGGGTCAGTTTGATCATTTATAATATCTTCAATGTCTTCGATGACAACCGTTCCCTTATTCGATAGTCCAAGCTTTCTTAATTTAATCTGTTTATCTGCAAGTTCTTGCAGAAATGAAGCAGCTGTTCCGCGCGGAGGGTGACCTATTGCATTTAAATCATCATTGGAGGTTATTAGCACCGGTAGGCCTTGTGTACGATCGTTGCTCCCGCCTGATAAATCTGCAATAATCGCATGATATTTATCAATTTTTAAATCTGCATATTGTTTGACTTCGCTGTAAACTTCTGGCCGCATATATTTAGTTATATGTTTGCGTACATCATTTTGGAAGTCGGGAAAAAAGAATTCAGCATTGTCGTAATAAATATGAGAGACTTTTCCTTTGTTAAAAGCTCTCAACGAGTTTGTGAATTCATAGGCATTTACGTTTAAAATAGTTTTTACATTTTCGGCTGTGAAAGCTTTTCTATGAATTGAGGGAGAGCCTATGTCCCCTAAGAAAAAGCCATATTGTACGATTGGATCTTTCCAGTTTTTATAAACTATGTTTTCCCGAATATCCCTAAGACTTAGGGATTGGCCGTTAATGGTTAGAATTTTTGCATCATTTAAAAGTACTTTTTCGTCATCGATTTCAACTTTAATTTGACGAGGTATCCGTATGGGATAAGATTTAGCAATCTGGTCTATCATTGTAACATTATGTAGATTTAACCAGTAGGCGAGTTGTTCATTACGCGGCAAGCTAGAAATATCAACTTTTGACCCAATTCCTTCAAGCTCTTTCTGATAGTCTGAGACAAGGTGTTTATATTCATTTTTAAAGTTGTAAAATGGAATTCTATTGCCTTCAAGGCGATAACTTGATGTGTGCCCGATTGTAATACGCGTACCAGTGCTGGGCGTTGGCCGCTTTGCTTTTAACCGTGTCGATAGTCCAGTGGGTAAAACCATACTCTCGAGTAATAAATCCATCGTATTGTAATCAATTGTAGTTTGTGTTTTTGGCGTTGGAGTAAAACTTATAACCGATGGAACCACGGTTTGCGCTTGTGCCACGTTAGTACTGAAATGTATCATGGACGTTACCATTAACAATTTTATAGCTAACTTTACGGGCATCTTCTTTCTCGTTTGACACTTATTTTACATAATTATTATTTAAATCGTTACTTAAAATTGAAAAATTGTCAAGTATACTATATTCAATTGATGATTAGAGATTGGTTGAGTGAGTTTTAGAAAATGTAGTCGTGATCTTTATCAATTTTTGAGAGGCTGATGGAAATAAGTTCCTAAAAAAGCTTTTCGATTTGATCTTAGGGTTTAAAATTAAATTATCCACAATCCGACTCGCTATTTTCAACATACGAGCTTAGATTGAAACAATGCGGTTTGGTGAAAATTTCTTAGAGGAATTAAAAGCCCGCGTCCGGCCTTCGGATGTGGTGGGGCGCCATGTTAAGTTAAAACGACAGGGCCGTGAATATGCGGGTCTGTCGCCTTTCACGAATGAAAAAACGCCTAGCTTTTTCGTCAATGATGAAAAGGGGTTTTACCATTGTTTTTCATCGGGCAAGCATGGCGATCAAATCAGTTTTTTGATGGAAGTTGAAGGCTTGTCCTTCCCTGAAGCCGTCGAGGCGTTAGCCCTTATGGCGGGCATGGAGATGCCAAAATCTGACCCTGATGCAGAACGCCGCGCCGCGCGAAATAAAGCCACAATTTCTTGGATGGAACGGGCGCAAGAATTTTTTGAAAAATCACTTTACCGGCAAGAGGCTGAACCTGCGCGCGAGTACCTCAAAGGCCGTGGCCTATCTAAAACTGCGGCGAAAGCTTTCGGCATGGGTTACGCCCTGATAATTTTTCAGCATTAAAAAATGAATTAATCACCCAAGGCGCGCAAGATAAGCAACTCATCGAAGCGGGTCTATTGGTGGAACCTGAAGATAGAAACCGTGGGTCTTGGGACAGATTTCGTGGGCGCATTATGTTTCCAATTCATGATGCGCGCGGGCGGTTGGTTGCGTTTGGCGGACGGGCAATGTCCAAAGATGCGAAGGCGAAATATTTAAACTCGCCTGAAACCCCAATATTTTCCAAAGGAAAATTGCTTTATAATTATCACCGCGCGCGAAAGGCTGTGGTTGATAATAAAGCGCGCGGCATGATTGTCGCCGAAGGCTATAT
>JBDVGI010000016.1:0-20080 GCA_039962885.1 Litorimonas sp.
GCCTGTTTATTTTCCTGCGACAATAACACAGGGTGATGCAGATATAGGAAAAGGTAACTTTGAGATTGGATGTACGCCTGGCTCGCAAGTGACTATTGAGAATGTATCAAAGACTGACTTAGCTTATGCTTACTTAAATTCACAAGATTTGCCGATTGAGAGTCGCCATAGCAATTTCGGGTGGATGATACGTTTTGCGTTGATGTATGATTATGTTGAAAATACATCAAATGCGACATTCGCGGGTGATCGCGAGGCCTGTGTCCGTATGAATACCGAGTTTAAGGAAAAACACGCTGTTACGGACCGTCACCGTAAAATTGCTGATCACTTTCTAGGAACATGTCATGAAGCTGATTATAACTATCTACGCAAACGCCAAGGCATCCCAGAAATCACACAATAAAACCCTATACTCCCGTCTTTGCCATGTACACAGGCGGGGGTGTTCAAACCTGCGTGATGTGCCAGTATAGGGCTATTATAATGCTGACCTTTCGGATCAATGCGTTCATAGAGACAAGCGAAGCCCCTTAACTTTGTATTGGACGCAGCATGTCAGACATTAAACTTTATGGATATTCGACAAGTCCCTTTGTGCGTAAGGTCGCTGCGTGCCTTTATTATAAAAATCTACCCTTTGAACATGTCCCTGTTAATCCCGTAGACCCAGATAAAACGATCGGTTTTACAGGCAAACGGCAAGTGCCTGTCCTGAGCATTGGTGATGATTGGAAAGTGGATTCGACGCCAATTGCGATTTGGCTAGATGAGGTTTACCCTGAGCGGCCATTGCTGCCGAGCGATCCACAGCAGCGCGCGAAAATTTTAAAAATTGATGATTGGATGAATAAAAACTTTTTGCCGTCTTATTTCAGAGGCGCGCTGGATGCGAAAAAAGACCTAGCTTTTAAGTATAGAGCTTGGAGACTGGCGGCGCTTGTGAGCGCGCACACGCCCTTGCCAGAAAACATCCGTCACATGTGGCCTGATATTCTGCAAATGGCTCCGTTTATCGTCAATATGGTCAATACGCTAGACCGCGAAGAAAGCCTGCAAGATATGCACATGCGTCTGGGTATGGAAATGATAATGCATTTAGGTGACGGGCCGTTTTTGGGCAGTTCCCAAACCCCGACTTTGGTGGACTTGGCATTATTCCCACAGCTTGTTTTCCCATATATGGCGGGTCTTGCTGATAAAATGCCAACAGATGCTGCTCCGCCGTTAAAGGCATGGACAAGAGACGTCGCCAAGCACCTCCCTAAAAACCCAATATTAATACCCGATGATTTTGTGGTGGCCTATTTGGATTAATTGCGGCTTGGCTGCCTAAAACCGTTCTTTGGTGGTCATAAAGCGAATGTCAGGATTTTTCTCCTGAGCGTAACCGACATCCCAAGCCGATTTGGCAAGGAAAACTGGCGCGCCGTCAATATCTTCGCCCATACTGCCTGTGTTTTTATCGATAAAGGCTTTGAGCACATCAGAGTCATCTGCGCCAATCCACCGCGCGATTTGATAGAGCGGGGATTCGAACGTGACCTCAAGGTCGTATTCGGTTTTAATTCGCTCGCGCATGACATCAATCTGCAAGCTTCCCACCGCCCCGACAATCATATCAGAGCCCATTGCAGGTTTGAATAATTGCGTTACGCCTTCTTCTGCGAGAGATTCAAGCGCCTTACGCAAATGCTTGGCTTTCAGTGGGTCTTTAAGTTGGGCGCGGCGCAGAATCTCAGGGGCAAAATTCGGAATGCCCGCAAATTGGATTTTCCCGCTCTCAGATAGGCTATCGCCCACCCGCAACGCACCGTGATTGGGAATGCCGATCACATCCCCTGCATAGGCGTTTTCCGCTAGCTCGCGGTCTTGGGCAAAAAACAAGATTGGATTATGTACGGAGATGGATTTATTTCCCGTGGTTTTAAGCTTCATACCGCGTTTAAACTCGCCCGAGCATAGCCGTAGAAACGCTACACGGTCACGGTGGTTTAAATCCATATTGGCTTGAACTTTAAAGACAAAGCCAGCCACTTCTTTATGTGTTGGTGAAATGTCAAGATCTTGACCATTTTTCTTGACGGTTTCCATCTGCGGGCCGGGGCAAAATTCGGCCAGAGCATTGATCAGTTCAAGAACGCCGTATTTGCGTAAGGCACTCCCGAAATATACGGGCGTCATATGACCTTCGCGAAAGGACTGGACGTTGAAGTCAGGATATTCTTTGGCCAGTTCTTGTTCTTCGGAAAATTCTTCAAGTAGGGCGTCATCGCCGAAATGCGCGCGAATGTCGGCCTCGCCCATAGGAGTCCAACTATGGGTGCCGCCGTCTTCGGGTTTTATGAAGCGTAAAAATTGACCTGTGCGTAAATCTGAGACGCCGCGAAAACGGCGGCCTGAGGCTGCGGGCCACTGCATAGGCACCACGTCCAAGGCAAGTTTATCTTCGATTTCTGCGATGATTTCAAATGTGTCGCGGGCTTCTCGATCAAGTTTATTGACGAAAGTCACAATTGGAATGTCGCGCAGACGGCAAACCTCAAATAGTTTCAGTGTCTGTGGCTCAATACCTTTGGCCGCATCAATCACCATGACGGCGCAATCCGCTGCGGTGAGGGTACGGTAGGTGTCTTCGGAGAAATCTTCATGCCCCGGTGTGTCGAGTAGGTTGAAAATCAAATTTTCATGCTCAAATGTCATTACGGATGAGGATACGGAAATGCCGCGCTCTTGCTCAATTTTCATCCAGTCAGATTGTGTGCGCCGCGCTTCACCGCGCGCAGCTACTTGGCCAGCCTGATGGATTGCCCCCGCTGCCAACAACATATTTTCCGTCAGCGTTGTTTTGCCTGCATCGGGATGCGAGATAATAGCAAATACGCGGCGGCGATTAGGCTCTGTTTCAAGTGGCTTTGACATGAGCGCAGGCATAAGCGCGCTAAGATTTAAGCGCAAGTCTTAGATGAAGAGAATTCCACTGGACAAGCGTGTTTAGCTTGGCCACAGAGAGCAAATGGATGCCTTGAGTCAGAAACATTTTAATATAGCCAAACAAGCGGGGCTGCATTTAGAAGCGGCTGGCGGCGCGATGCGTATTCTATCGGCTGTGAGTTGGGATAATGACTTAAAAGTCAAATTTTTAAAATCTGGAACCCTACCACGTCCAGAATATCTACATATCGACACGCACACTGCGCGGGACCACATTGCAGATGCGAGAGCCTTAATTCATGGTGATCATGTTGTTTGGGCATGGTTGTCAAGGTTGGCGAAAAAATTAGAAACCACCGCGAATATGATTGATGTGCGTGGGACGCCTGAGTTTTTTAATCATTCTGCCGAACTTTATGGTCGGCCTACGCGCTTTATGCTCGACGGCAAAACGCGTGTATTGGATATGGCGCAGCAAATGGATCAGGTTTTAGATGGGTTCAATTTTGATCAACTGGTTGTTGATGGCTATGAAACGCAATTAACAAGTACGAAGTTTGTAAGAGCGCTGAGGCCAAGATTAGCAGAGCATTTTGGCAAACACGCCCCCAAAGTTACTGTCTCATCTAAATTATCTTCTAAAGCCTCCGCGAGTTCACGCCGTATTCGCGTGCGAAAATCGGCTAGTTTTACCGAGCGGGATATTGAACAACTTTTGCAACATGAAGCCCTTGTTCACGTCGCCACAGCGCTTAATGGTAAGCGGCAAAGTAACTTCCCGATTTTAGGCCGCGCTCATGCTGGCACCACAGAAGTTCAAGAGGGGTTGGCTGTATTTGCGGAGATTATTAGCGGTGCAATGGATCCAGCGCGCTTTCGTAGATTATCTGCCCGCGTACTCGAAATACAAAGCGCGATTGACGGCGCTGACTTTAAAGAGGTCTATGATAGCTTTACCGAGCGCGGGATAGAGCCAGATCAAGCCTTTGAAAACACGCGGCGTGTGTTTCGCGGCGGGGTCGTGACGGGCGGGGCGCCCTTTACCAAAGACATGGTTTATTTAAACGGCTTGCTACGGGTGCATAATTTTATGCGCACAGTAGTTGGGCTTGAACGTGCAGACCTTATACGCATTCTATTCGTTGGAAAAATGGACTTAGAAGACTTACCAGCCTTGGCACAAATGGCGAGTCAGGGCCGCATAGAGCCTGCGCAGTTCATGCCAAGTTGGGCCAAGGACCTTCGGTTTCTTGTATCCTATATGGCGTATTCAAGTTTTCTGAATCAAGTCAAATTACCGGGCTTTCAAAGCTACTATGAAAAAGCATTGAAAGATGTTCCGAATGTCTGGAATTTTGCTGCGAAACACTAAGGTGCCTTTATTATTGCCCGCTGCGTGATAAGAATGCGAGGCGTTCAAAAAGATGTACATCTTGCTCATTCTTAAGCAAGGCTCCGTGCAGAGGTGGAATCATTTTTTTAGGATCAGCCGCTTTGATTGTTTCAGGGTCAATGTCTTCCACTAAGAGTAATTTCAGCCAATCGAGTAATTCAGACGTACTCGGCTTTTTTTTAAGTCCAGGCATAGCCCGGACTTCGAAAAAGCGTTTTAAGGCCGCAGACAGCATACGCGATTTAATATCAGGGAAATGGACTTGCACAATTTTTGTCATCGTCTCAGCATCTGGAAATTGAATGTAATGGAAAAAACAGCGGCGCAGAAATGCGTCAGGTAAATCTTTTTCATTATTGGATGTGATGATGATAATCGGACGTTGTTTGGCGGTTATTGTTTCTCCTGTCTCGTAGACAGCAAAGCTCATTTTATCTAATTCATGCAATAGATCATTTGGAAATTCAATATCGGCTTTATCAATCTCGTCAATGAGAAGGATAGGGCGTTTCGGGCTCTCGAAAGCTTCCCATAATTTGCCTTTATTGATGTAATTTTTAATATCATGGACGCGTTCATCCCCTAATTGGCTATCGCGCAACCGAGCTACGGCGTCATATTCATATAGGCCTTGTTGAGCCTTGGTTGTGGATTTTACATTCCATTCAAGTAAAGGCGTTTCAAGACCTGCTGCAATTTCATGAGCTAAAACGGTTTTACCTGTTCCAGGTTCTCCTTTGATAAGAAGCGGACGCTGGAGTGTAATCGCAGCATTAACAGCCATTTTGAGGTCTTGGGTTGCAACATAATTGTTAGTGCCTTGAAATTTCATTGTTATTTCCTAGTACTGAAATATTGAGTGTTAATACGAGTCGTTGTATAGCAACCCAAAATAATAATAAAATACATAAATTTCTGAGGTTATCATTGAACTCCGTTATCGTGATTACCTATAAATGATGTGGAAATCCACTCGTTTAATAAGATTTGATTATATTTGGGAGATACGGGATGACATCAAAGAAGACGCCTAAAGCTGTTGTGCTGCCTAAAAACTATAAGCCCTCTGATTCTGAAAAATTTATGAACCGAAAACAGAAGGAATATTTCCGGCAAAAATTATTGGCTCGGAAGGCTGAGATCATTGAACAAACGCGTGATACAGTTGAGTATTTAAAGGGCGAGAATGTCTCTCACCCTGACCCTGCTGACACCGCCGCGGCCAATGCAGACCGTCAGTTAGAACTTCGGACAAAAGATAGATTACGCAAACTCATTAACAAAATTGATAAAGCTCTCATGCGGATTGAAAAGGGCGAATATGGTTATTGCGAAGAGACTGGCGACCCGATTAGTCTTGCCCGTCTTGATGCGCGTCCTATCGCGACGCTCTCAATCGAAGCTCAAGAAATGCATGAGCGCGGGGAACGTCTCAAAGCAGGGTAGCTTCGCTTGCATCTCACGATAAATTAAATGTTCAAGATAAAACGGGCCGTTATGGCCCGTTTGTGGTTCATATAGCGATTGTATTTATCCAGCCTTTTTCTCAGCAATATAGGCTTTGACCCGCTCTTCCATAATGTTCAGTGGGATGGGGCCTGAGGCGAGAATGACATCGTGGAAATCCCGAATGTCATAATTTTCGCCAAGCTCTGTTTCAGCCATGCCGCGCAGCTCTAAAATTTTGAGCATCCCAACTTTATAGGCTGTAGCTTGTCCAGGCATAACAATATAGCGCTCTATCGCTTTGGCACAGGCTTGCGGGGTGTTGGGCGTATTTGTTGTTAAGTATTCAATCGCCTTTTCACGCGACCATTTTTTATCATGCAGACCTGTGTCAACAACAAGACGTGCCGCGCGCCAAAGCTCCATCGCAAGACGGCCAAAATCAGAATAAGGATCACTGTAAAAACCCATGTCTTTGGGTAAAAGTTCTGAATATAAACCCCAACCTTCGGAATAGGCCGTGTAGCGGCCATATTTACGAAACTTTGGTATGCCTTCTAACTCTTGAGAGATTGATAGCTGCATATGATGGCCCGGTATGCCTTCATGATAGGCTAGTGCTTCCATTTCATAAAGCGGCATATCTTTCATACGATATAAATTAGCATAGTAATATCCGGGGCGAGTGCCATCAGCGGAGCCTAAATTATAAAAGGCTTTACCCGCCGCTTTTTCGCGAAACTCTTCAACGCGCCGAACTTCTAACGCCGCTTTAGGGGCGCGGTGGAAAACTTCAGGCAAGCGCAGTTCCATTGTATCGATTATCTCGGTAGCTTGAGACAGGTAATCCGCGCGGCCAGTTTCTGTGTCGGGCAAGGTAAATTGGGGGTCGGTGCGCATGAATTCGAAGAATTCCTGCAGACTTCCTTCAAACTCGACTTGCTTCATGATACCGCGCATTTCATCGTGAATACGGTCCATTTCAGATAGGCCTAGGTCATGAATTTCGCTTGGACTCATATCGGTTGTCGTCATTAAACGTAGGCGGTAGGCATAATATTCTGGCCCATCAGGAAGCTTCCATGCGCCGTCATCGCTCGAAGCCAAAGATTGTTGCTGCGTCATTTCAGCAATGAAGGCTTCATAGGCAGGGACAACAGAACCTTGCAGAGCGTCAATAGCGCTGGTGAAGAGCTCTTCGCGTTCATCTTCGGAGATTTTCAGTTCATCGACTTGATTTTTGAAGTTTTTAAGGAGCAAGTTAAGCTCACCGCTCTCATCAACAGGGGCGCCTTTTAAGATATTGCGAGCGCTTTCAAGATTATATTCATAAACAAACTTTGGTGGGGCGATACCTTTCTCAAAAGCGGTTTTTGAAATTGCTGTCATTTCATTTAGATAACTTTCCACGCCGTTGAGCCGCGTGATGTAATTTTGGGCATCTTCAACAGTTGTGATTTGATGACGATTGAGCAAAAAAGTTGGTGTGCCATTGTGAATGCCGCGCATTTGGCTGAAACGATAGGTGTGGTACCACCACTGACTACCTTCAATGTCGAGCTTAGCGCGGTTTTCAAATAGGCGGTATGAAAGTTGATGGTCAGCATCCAAACTATCGAAATCAAAACTTTGACGAAGTTCTTCAAGGTTGCGGCGGGTTGTGTCCAGTCCTTCGAGTGCGAAGCTGCGCGATGGGTCATCCCATTCATCCATACGTTCTCTAATACCGAGCGCGGCTAAAGCTTGCGGACTTTTCCGCAAGTCTGCCATGAATTTATCTTCGAACCATGCGTCAAGGCGTAGGTTTTGATCTTCGGATTGTTCAATCACGCTTTCTGCTAGCGTGTTATTACTATCTGCCGCAGGTTCCGTTTGGGAACAAGCTACAAGGGTCGTTCCGAGCATTAAAGTAGTTAGTAAACGCATTAACATTAATCTGTCTCCTGTGTATCTATCCAGTCATCAACCAGTTGTTCTAAAATTTCAAGCGGCATGGAGCCATTGGCAAGTATAACGTCATGAAATTCGGCGATGTTGAAATTTTCGCCTAATGTCTCTTCAGCTTTCATGCGCAAAGCTTGAATTTTAAGCATTCCAATTTTATAGGCTGTAGCTTGTCCGGGCCAAACAATATAACGGTCAATCTCGGCGCGAATATCTCCTTCAGGGTTTGGAATGTTATCGAGATAATATTGTACCGCTTGCTTTCGTGTCCATTTTTTTGAATGAATGCCCGTATCAACAACAAGACGGGCCGCGCGGAAAATTTCCATAGAAAGCCGTCCGAACTCGCTATATGGATCCGTATAAAGACCTAACTCCGCTGGCACGCTTTCCGCATATAGCGCCCAGCCTTCTATATAGGCTGTGTGCCGCCCAAAGGTTCGAAATTTCGGTAAGTCGGCAAGTTCCATAGCCAACGCAATTTGCATGTGGTGACCCGGAATGCCTTCATGGTAGGCAAGAGCTTGTTGGAGGTATTTTGGTTGCTCTGCGACATCTTTGAGGTTGATGTAATATGTGCCGGGCCGAGAACCATCTAATGCTGGTGGGTCGTAGAAAGCTCCAAAGGCAGTATCTTCACGAAAGGCTTCGACGCGCTTTACTCTGACATCGGCTTTGGGTTTGGTGATAAATAAGTCATCCAAACGGTTTGCCATGTCGTTGATGATTTGGGTCGCATCTTGAATATAGGCATCTCGCCCTTGGGCATCATTGCTATAGATGAATTGCGGGTCAGTACGGAGAAATTCAAAAAAGTTTTTGAGGTCACCATCAAAATTTAGGCGTGTCATAATTTGGCGCATTTGATCTTGAATGCGCGCCACTTCGTCTAGACCTATTTGATGGATTTCATCCGCAGATAAATCCGTTGTTGTGTAGTGTTTTAGCTGCGCGGCGTAATAATTTTCCGTCTGCGGTAACTTCCACACTCCGTCGTCACTCGTCGCTTGTAAGCTATGAATTTCAAACATAGACAATAAAGATGTATAAGCAGTTTGTACTGGCCCGCGTAGAGCCGCTTCGGCTTGAGCGGCCAAATCATCATATTCGCCTTGCGGTAGATTTAGCGCAGCCAATTTTGTTTTGAAGTCATTCCATAAGGGGCTGTCTTTGACTTCAGACGCTTCATCAGGGTTTTCAAAAGGTGCGCCGCTAATAATATTGCGAGAGGTTTGCGAGAGCTTAGCATAGACAAATTTAGGCAAGCTCACGCCGTTTTCAAATTGCGTATTGGTGCGGTCTTGAGCTTGCTTCAAATATTGAGGAAACGCGTTTAACCTAGCAATATAAGCGCGGGCGTCCTCTATGGTGTCAATTTTATGATTGTTTATCATAAAGGATGGTAGGTTAGAATGCGGGCCGCCCATATGTTGGAATACATACGCATTTTGACTCTGTGCATGGGAAGCAAGCCTGTCTTCAATGTCAAATTCGAAAAGCTTAAATGAGAGTTTTGTTTGCGGGTCGAGCCGGTCAATGTCGAAATCGCGCCGCATTTCATCAAGCCAGACTTGTTGTAAAGTCGCCGTTTCATCCAATGCAAGTTGAGATATGTCATCAAGTTTGTCGTATTGTGTTTTGTGACCTAAACTCGTTTGTGACATGGGAGAGCGCGATAGGGTCTCTTCAAAGCGTTGCTCAAACCACGCATTTAATTGCGCGCTTTCTGAGGCGACGAGAGTTTCGCGGTCTTGTTGTTTTGGCGCGCAAGCTTGTAACGATAAGGGCGCAGCTAGGCAGAACATGATTAAGAGCGAAGTTTTGCGCATGTTCTGTCCATCTCCAATTTGTCTATGGCCCAGCACACGCCAAGCTTACATAATAATACCGAGTTTTATGGTCATATATAATCGTAGTTGGGGTGTTTTGGCGATTATTCTTCTATATATTAGATGTTATTCGCTAGATTTACATGTGAAAGCATAATTAACGGGCGTTAAACGTAAAATTTTGGCTATGATAACCCTATGCTGAACGTGATTCGAAATAACACTCAGGAACCTCCAACGCGTTGGAAGGTGCCTCTAATCGTCATCGCCTTAGCTTGTGTTATCCTTCTATGTATCGCTGCGGCGCTTATTTTCGCGGCGACGTTAGAGATGTCAGGTTTTATATTGTTAGGCGGCGTTGGTCTTGTGGCCTTGTTGGGCTTGTTGAGCGTGCGGCGTATGCAAGAAAACAAACATTTGCAAAACCGCCGTCAATCAAGCCGCGCTAACCTGTATAGTCATGCGTTTTTCTCTAGTGCTAATCCGAGCGTCATTGTACGTGACGGGAAGCCTATTCACGCCAATAAAGTTTATTATGATTTAGCGAAGTTTCTAGGCGTTTTTCTCAATGATCAAAACTCTCCTTCCGTAGAGCGTTTATTTACAAGCGCAGGTAAAGAGGCGGCCGCCTCCATTTTTCGTTTGCATCATATGGGCGAAACATCAAGTCGCACCGAGGAAGTCATTGACCTTATCGCTCCCGACGAAAGTTTACGCAGATATTCCATTCAAGTTAGCCGCCTGCCAGAACTGTCAGGGCATTTTCTCTGGGAAATTATTGATATCACCGATATGGGCGCGGCAGAGGAAGGCTTACTATCTGATGCGCCTGTTGGATTGTTTGCGGTTGATGAGACGGGGAAGGTTCTAACAACGAATGATGTGTTGAAGCGCTGGCTTGGCGGGGACGACGCTATGATGCCAAAACATATGAGCGAATTTATTGAAAACCCGAAAGCGCTTTTGGACAGTCCAGCGCAGGTTGGACGTATTGTGCGTACAGATGCGCGGCTTATGACTCGTAAAGGCGTGATAACACCAACCTTAATGGTTGGAACATGGAAAACCTTAAGTTCAGGAACATTGGCTGCAAGCGTTGCGCTTTATGGACACTCGACTTTGGCTGTCAGCGCTAACCCAGACGAGGCACAAGGCGTAAATGTTGAAACATCACGTGCAAACACAGGTGTTGATCAGAATTCAAAGCTAACGGACTGTGCTGCGCGCGGAGAGAACCTATCAGCGGCGCCCGTGGCGGTTTTGCAAGTTCAAGGTAAAAAGCTTGGAACGGCAAAGATTAAATCTGCCAATGCAGCTTTTGAACGCATGAGCCAACAAACAGATTGGCAAGATATGAGCTTTGGCAAGATATTTAAAGCCAAAGCTGGCGAACATAGGTTTTTACAATTAGAGCCGTCAAAATGCTCTGCGGCGCGCCCCTATGATGCTATTTTAGCGGGTGAGTTAAACCTTGCCGTGAGCACCTATATTGTCATGGATGATCCTGATTCTGCTGACGGCGTTGGTGTTGATGGGGGGTTGCCCTCTGATGTTTTTTGGGTCTATTTGGTGGACATAAGCGAGCGTAAGTCACTCGAAGACCAACTTGTGCAAAGTCAAAAAATGCAAGCTATAGGGCAGCTTGCTGCGGGCGTAGCACATGATTTCAATAATCTCCTTACGGCCATACGCCTTAACACGGATGAGCTATTGCAACGCCACCCCGTTGGTGATCCGTCCTATCCAGAACTGCAAAATATCAACACAACTGGCGCGCGGGCAGGGGCGCTTGTGAAAAAACTTTTGGCATTTTCTCGCAAACAAACTCGGCGGATGGAACGGCTTAACATCACGGATGCACTCTCTGATATGGTCATGACGCTTAAGCAAACTTTGGGCGAGCGTGCAAAGTTGACTATGGTTCATGAACGGGGCTTGCCGCCTGTTATGGCGGATAAAAGCCAGATAGACACGATACTTATGAATCTTTGTGTCAATGCGCGTGATGCCATGGAAGAACAAGGTGGCGGTTCCATTGAGGTGCGCAGCGCGCTTATGCCGCGAAAGGGAATCACAGATACAGTCCTACGTGAGGCGCTGCGAGGCATTGCGGGGGATGATTTTGTCGTCATATCTGTCAAAGATACGGGGACAGGCATGAGTGATGAGGTGAAGGCAAAGATATTTGAACCGTTCTTTACCACCAAAGACCTCGGCAAGGGCACTGGGCTTGGTCTTGCAACAGTTTATGGCATCGTTCAGCAATCTGGCGGTCATCTTGATGTACAAAGCGAATTAGGGGTTGGCACAACCTTCCGAATTTTCTTACCCGCCGCTGATGGGGATGTGGTTCTTGATACTATAGTTGCTAAACCTGCGCCTGCGGCACGTAAACCTTCCGATTTGGCGGGGCAAGGCACTATACTTTTCGTTGAGGATGAGGCCTCGGTCCGCGATATTGCTGCGAAATCTTTGCGTAAGAAAGGCTATAAAGTTATCGAAGCCGAGGACGGCGAAGAAGCTCTTGAAATTCTCGAAGATAGCCAGTCTCCCTTTGATTTGATGATTTCTGATGTTGTTATGCCAGGGCTTGGCGGGCCTGAACTTCTTAAACAAGGTCGTAGCATGCTCGGGGAGGCCAGAATTGTGTTCATCTCGGGCTATGCAGAAGAGGAATTTTCAGAGCTATTATCCGAAGAACCAGATGTTACTTTCTTACCTAAGCCCTTCACATTGGCGCAGCTTGCGGAGAAAGTGAAAATGGAAATTGGGGAAGTGACTTAATAAAATAGCATTTCGTTCCATTTTTGTTCTTGATATATGAGAACAAATGTGAAACATACTGATTAACGGCAGTCCAATACCAGCCGTAACTTTTTTAAATCTTCGATGGGCTCCGAAGGTTGACTGGAGTTTATCATGGCCAGAAATACAACACCGCTTAAAGTCGTCGGAAAAGCATCTGACAAAAATAAAGGAGCGGCACTCGAGGCCGCTCTCTCTCAAATTGATCGCGCTTTTGGTAAAGGCGCTGTGATGAAACTGGGGCAGAAGGCAACAATGGATGTCGAAGCTGTTTCTACGGGGTCACTTGGACTGGATATCGCGCTGGGTATAGGTGGATTGCCAAAAGGACGTATCATCGAAATTTACGGCCCTGAGAGTTCAGGTAAGACAACGCTATCCCTGCATTGTGTTGCAGAAATTCAAAAAGAAGGCGGCGTTGCGGCCTTTATCGATGCCGAACATGCGCTGGACCCTGTTTATGCAGGTAAGTTAGGCGTTGACGTTAATGAACTTTTGATTGCGCAACCTGATACGGGTGAACAAGGGCTTGAAATTGCGGATACGTTAGTGCGCTCTGGGGCGATTGACGTGTTGGTTATCGATTCTGTTGCAGCTTTGACCCCGCGCGCTGAACTTGAAGGCGATATGGGAGATAGTCTTCCAGGGCTACAAGCTCGCTTGATGAGTCAGGCTTTACGCAAATTAACAGGGTCTATTTCTAAATCAGGCTGTATGGTTATTTTCATCAACCAAATTCGGATGAAAATTGGCGTCATGTATGGATCCCCAGAAACAACAACGGGCGGGAACGCACTTAAGTTTTACTCATCTGTGCGTTTAGATATTCGCCGTATTGGCGCGATTAAGTACCGGGATGAAGTGATAGGGAATCAAACCCGTGTTAAAGTTGTTAAAAACAAAGTGGCACCGCCATTTCGCCAAGTTGAATTTGATATTATGTATGGGGAAGGTATTTCCAAAACGGGTGAATTAATTGATTTGGGCGTAAAAGCTGAAGTCGTGGAGAAGTCTGGATCTTGGTATTCTTACGGAGAAGAGCGTATTGGACAGGGCCGTGAAAACGTGCGTGCTTTCCTAAAGGAGAATCCAGAAATTGCCGATGACATTGAACGTAGAATTCGCACTAATGAAGGTCTGATTGAAGAAGAACTTCTGATGCCAAAAGACGAGCAAGTGGCAGATGATGGGCAAGAGCCAGAAGCGCTAAAAGCTTAGGTCCGCTTTTGAAACTTTGTATTTTGCGTGTAAAATGATCAAAACGGTTTTGTCGCCATGATGTAAACACGCGATGGACTTTAAAATTAAAATAAATGAGCGCTTGGCACAGCTAGGCGCTCTTTCTATATGTGAGCTAAATTTCGCTTTATCGTGTATAGAGTCAAAGGCTAGGTCTGTACCATAGGTTTGACGATATATGTGACAATCAGGGTATAAATCATGACGAACTTGGCTGATATACGACAACAATTTCTCGATTTTTTTGATAAAAACTCTCATGCCGTTATGCCGTCAAGCCCGTTGGTTCCTGATAACGACCCGACATTGCTTTTCACGAATGCGGGCATGGTACAGTTTAAAGACTATTTTACGGGTGCGTTGACCGCTCCTGTGCCAACGGCGGCAACCTCGCAAAAATGCGTGCGCGCTGGCGGAAAGCACAATGACCTTGATAATGTTGGTTATACGGCCCGTCACCACACATTTTTTGAAATGCTCGGTAATTTTTCTTTTGGGGATTATTTCAAGGAACGCGCGATAAAACACGCTTGGGAATTGGTCACAGGCGAATTTGGTTTGAACAAAGATAAATTGCTTGTGACAATTTATCATACGGATGATGAGGCCTATAATTTATGGAAGAAAATTGCAGGACTTAGTGATGATCGAATTATTCGTATCGCTACGTCGGATAATTTTTGGGCTATGGGGGATACGGGGCCATGCGGACCCTGTTCTGAAATATTTTATGACCACGGTCCAGACATTGCGGGCGGCCCTCCTGGATCCCCCGAAGAAGACGGCGACCGTTTCATTGAAATTTGGAACCTCGTTTTCATGCAGTATGAGCGCCACAATGACGGCTCACAAAGTGATTTACCCCAACCCGCCATTGATACAGGTATGGGCCTAGAGCGGATTGCGGCTATATTGCAAGGGCAGCACAATAATTATGACATTGATTTGTTTAAGTCTCTTATTCAATCGTCTGTAGAATTGACTGGCGTGAAGGCAGAGGGTGAGGCGAAGTTCTCTCACCGCGTTATCGCCGATCACCTACGAAGTTGCGCTTTTTTGATGGCTGATGGCGTTAGCCCATCTAATGAGGGTCGGGGCTATGTATTGCGCCGTATTATGCGCCGGGCGATGCGCCATGCCCATATATTGGGAACAAAAGATCCGCTTATGCATCGCTTGGTGCCAAGCTTAATTGACCAAATGGGCGGAGCTTACGGCGAACTTGGCCGTGCTAAAGCTTCGATTGAGGCTGTGTTTGAGCAAGAAGAAGAGCGGTTTCGGCGCACATTGGGCCGCGGCACGGCTCTGCTTGATGAGGCTACGAAGAACATGAAAGACGGCGATAAACTCGACGGAAAGACGGCATTTAAACTTTATGACACTTACGGATTTCCAATTGACCTCACTCAAGATGCACTGCGCGCCAAAGGCATTTTCGTAGATACAGACGGATTTGATGTAGCTATGTTAGAGCAAAAAGAGAAAGCGCGTGCGGGCGGGTTCAAATCTGGCGATGCAGGCACAGATGAAATTTGGACAGGGCTGCGCGATGCTCATGGTGTTTCCGAATTTACGGGTTACGATAACCTGACTGTAAATGCAGATGTTTTGGCGTTAATTCAAAATGGAGAGGTTGTTGACACGGCCGTGTCTGGCCCAGTGATGTTCATAACGAAATGCACATCTTTTTATGCTGAGAGCGGCGGGCAGGCAGGTGATAAAGGCCAAGCAAAATTTGCCAATGGCGCGTACATAGATATTACCGATGTACAAAAAAAAGCAGGAGGGCTGCATGTTCATATCGGGCACGCGTCAGGGGACATCTCGCAAGGTGATGTGGCTGAATTAACCGTCGATGCGGAAAAACGCGAACGCACCAAAGCGAACCATTCTGCGACACACATTATGCATGAAGCTTTGCGCCGCGTACTTGGTGAACATGTGACTCAAAAAGGTCAGATGGTTGACGCGGAGCGTATCCGTTTTGATATTAGCCACGGCGCAGCCATAACACGTGAAGAATTGTCGCAAGTCGAAGACGAAGTGAATACTGTTATCTTACAAAACACGCAGGCTCACACAGAAAATATGCATCCAGATGACGCGATTAAAGCGGGTGCAATGGCGTTATTTGGCGAAAAATACGGGGATGATGTACGGGTGTTGTCACTGGGAAAGCCGCTTGCAGGTGGTAAGCTTGGCGGGGCCATGGATAAGCCGTATTCGGTCGAGCTTTGCGGGGGTACACATGTGGAACGTACGGGGGATATTGCGGTGTTTAAAATCGTTTCGGAAAGTGCAGTTGCAGCAGGGATACGCCGTGTCGAGGCCGTAACAGGTCATGCGGCACGGCAATATCTTGAAACTCATGCGGGTTATACGCGCAAAGCTGCGGATATGCTAAAGGCGAAACCCGAAGATGTTACGGCGCGAATTGAAACCTTGATGGCGGATAGAAAACGACTTGAAAAAGAACTATCCGAAGCGAAAAAACAGCTGGCGCTTGGCGGAGGGGGCGGAGCATCTGCGCCCGAAGATATTAACGGAACGGCCTTTATAGGGCGGGTCTTGGACGGCGTATCGGGTAAGGATTTGCGTTCTATGTTGAATGAGCAAATTGCGGGACTCGGGTCTGGCGTTGTCGCATTTATTGCCAAAGATGGCGGGAAGGTCGCTGTGGCTGTGGCTGTGTCTGATGATTTAACGGGACGTTACAATGCCGCAAATCTAGTCAATGAAGGCGCTCCCAAAGTTGGCGGCCGCGGCGGCGGTAAGGCGGGCATGGCGCAAGCAGGCGGTAATAACCCTGAGGGGGCGGATGACGCTTTGGCTGCGATTAAGGCGGCGATATAACACAGCGCGAAACACATGATGCAGGCAAAGCGGTGTTTATTAACCGCCGCTTTTCTGTGCCGATATCGGCGATTGAGTTCCAGGCCATTCGCGCCTCTGGTCCAGGAGGGCAACACGTCAATAAAACTTCATCTGCGGTGCATTTGCAGCTCGATATTATGGCCTTGGATATACCCGAAGCCTATAAGGAGCGTATATTGGCACACCGTGACAAACGTGTTTCGGACAAAGGTGTGATTACGATTAAAGCGCAAAATCACCGCACCCAAATCCGAAACCGTAGCGAAGCCATTACGCGCTTAAAGGCCTTATTACTCGATGCCGTCACAATCCCAGAACCGCGCAGGGCCACGCGCCCAAGCTACGGGGCGGTACAAAGACGCCTCAAAAAGAAAACCCAGCGCAGCCAAATCAAAAAAAACCGAGGGCAGGTTAGGGATTTTGATTGAGCGGCGAGCGGGGTGAAAACTTTCTTGACACTATTTAGGATTTAATCTAATTAGATTTTATGCTAAATAGCTTAGTGTATAAAGCAATCGCGCACCCCATTCGCAGGGACATATTAAAACGCCTAAGGGACGGGCCAAAGACGGCTGGTGAATTATCATCACATTATGACCTGTCTAAGCCAAGTCTGTCATCGCATTTTGCTGTGCTTAAAGAGGCAGATCTGATTTTTGCAAAACGTAGCGGCAATCATATTTACTACAATCTAAATGTTAGCGTCGCGAATGAAGTTTTAAGCGCATTAATGGAGTTGTTCGGAATAGAAAGGGAGATTTAGTATGGCCAAAAAATCTTTATTGTTAAGTTTAATTTGTATAGCTATTGTTCTGATCGTTAACCTGTACACATGGTTGCATCTGCCTGATATGGATAAGTACCCTATACATTGGAATGCGCAAGGTGAGGCCGATGGCTTTGCGAGTCGTAACAACGTGTTCTGGGCTTTAATGGCAATTCCATTTTCGATGATTTTTATGGTACTGCTTCTGTATTTTATTCCAAAAATAGAACCGCTTAGAGCCAATCTTGAAAAAAGCTATAAAGCTTATAATGTGGTTTGTGTGATAATAATCATACTTTTTACAATGGTTAGTGTAGCGCTGTGCATTCCGTATCATAACTTAACTAATGAGGCTGGCGCTACTTATGACGTCAATAAATATGTTATCAGTATAATTGCGATTGGATCGTCTGTTTCATTTATTTTGATTGGGAATGTGATGGGCAAAGTTCGGCAAAACTTCATGTTTGGTATTCGTACGCCTTGGACATTGTCGTCTGAACTTTCTTGGGAAAAAACGCATCGTGTCGGCGGACGGCTCTTTGTTGCCGTTGGGGCTATATCCCTGCTTCTTACTTTTATAAACCCTGTAATATCCGTTGTAAGTTTTGGCGTGGGTACACTAGCGCTTGTGTTGTTTGTTTTTGTCTATTCTTATAAGACTTGGAAGCTTGATCCAAACCGGCGCAGTTAATAGGCATTTAGGTAAGAGGCATGAAGCTACATGAACGATACAAAGCCAAATTCTATAACTTCCCGCAAAACCTCTTGCAGTTACGTCTGAAATTTTGTAGGAGCGCGTCAAATACGCGGCCCTCAATGTAGCGGGCCGTTTTACATTTGTCACTATGGAGGCCCTGATGGCTGTCCCTAAGAGTAAAATCTCGAATTCACGCCGCGGTATGCGTCGTTCCCACGATTCTTTATCGGCTGTAAATTATGTCGAAGATAAAGACAGCGGAGAGCTGCGCCGTCAGCACCACATTGACCTGAAATCAGGGACATATCGTGGTCGTCAGGTTCTGACCCCAAAAGATTAGATAAGCACAATAGGAGCCTTTCCATGGTAGAAATTGAAGAAATTTTCGCCAGGGAAATCCTGGATAGTCGCGGCAACCCCACTCTTGAGGTTGATATAAAGCTCTCAGATGGGAGCTTTGGCCGTGCTGCTGTGCCTAGCGGTGCCTCGACTGGCGCGCATGAAGCTGTAGAACTGCGCGACGGAGATAAGGCGCGCTATCTTGGCAAAGGCGTTCAGCAAGCCGTTTTAAATGTAAATACAGAAATCGCCGATACGCTCTATGGTCTTGATGCGGAAAACCAACGCGGCATAGACCAAATTCTCATTGAACTTGATGGGACAGAGAATAAAGCTCGTCTGGGCGCGAACGCTATGCTTGGCGTGTCTTTGGCATTGGCCAAGGCTGTCGCTGATAGCCAGCAAGTCCCGCTTTACCGCTATGTTGGGGGCTCTAACGCGCATGTCCTGCCTGTTCCGATGATGAACATCATTAATGGCGGAGAGCATGCAGATAACCCAATTGATGTGCAAGAATTTATGGTTATGCCGGTTGGCGCGCCAAGCTTCCGCGAGGCTTTGCGCTGCGGAGCAGAGATTTTCCATGCGCTAAAAGCAAAATTAAAAGCCGATGGTCATAATACGAATGTCGGAGATGAGGGCGGTTTCGCGCCAAACCTTGACGGCTCTCGCCATGCGCTTGACTACATCATGAGCGCGGTAAAGGCGGCAGGGTACACACCTGGGGAGGATGTGTTCCTTGCTATGGATGTAGCTTCAACGGAATTTTATAACCGTGACACGAAAGTGTATGAGCTGAAGGGCGAAGGCAAGTCTTTGTCTTCATCTGATTTCGTTGATTATTTGGCGGATTTGGTCGATAATTATCCTATTATTTCTATTGAAGATGGAATGGATGAAGATGATTGGGAGGGCTGGATTGCGCTGAATGTTAAAATTGGAGATAAGTGCCAACTGGTCGGTGATGATTTATTTGTGACAAACCCCAAACGCTTGAAGACAGGTATAGAAAAGGGTGCGGCCAATTCTATTCTCGTGAAAGTCAATCAAATCGGAACTTTGTCTGAAACGCTTGACGCTGTTGATATGGCTCACCGTGCAGGCTTTACGGCTGTGATGAGCCATCGTTCTGGTGAGACATCGGATACAACGATCGCTGATTTAGCTGTGGCGACAAATTGTGGGCAAATCAAAACAGGTTCATTAGCGCGTTCTGACCGTCTGGCTAAATATAATCAACTTCTGCGAATTGAAGAGCAACTTGGCGAGATGGCGCATTATGCAGGGCGGGCTGTTCTGCCTTAAGCCGTATTTGCGCCTTTTACATATTTCATATTTTTAAGGGCCGTTTGGGCCCTTTTTTGTACCGCCATTCTGGGTTGTCTTGTGTTTCTTTACAGTCAGCCAGAGCCGCACATAAATATCTATCGGAATTTAATACGATTCTTTGTCATGGTTAACGAAGCAATAACCAGCCGTGATTTAATAGAGGGTGTGCAAAGGTTTCATAACATATCCAATTGGCCGGCTTTGCTAGGTTCAATCCAGATTAAATCGCGTATCCCAATATTGGCATTATTTGCGCTATATGCCTATCTGGCCTTTCATGCGTTTAGCGGCTCCAAAGGTGTTATTCGGTGGATGGATTATGCCGAGCGCCGAGACACTTTACAAACTAAACTTATAGCTCTTGAAGGCCAACATAGAAATCTTGAAGCCCAAGTTAAAGCTTTAAAATCAGATGGTTTGGACCTAGATGTTCTTGATGTTGAAGCTCGTGAAATTTTATATGTTTCGGACCCGAATGAACT
>JBDVGI010000017.1:0-5030 GCA_039962885.1 Litorimonas sp.
TCCAGAGAGAACTCGTAAAACAGCTTTGATGTTCCGCCGTCCAACTGTCCCATCATGACCAATCTCCACACTTCTTATCTAAAACAAGTGAATCAGAAACAGGCGCTTGTGACTAGGAGTTTTTCAACAGTATTGCCCAAAATAGGACGCTCAAAACACTATAGATTTGAGGTCACAAATTTTAATGTTCTGTTTTCCAGACTTGAGGGACTAAAGGCTTTGATGCCGTATAAGTTGGGACGGTATAGACACAATCAAAATTCTTGGTGTCGACATCGCAATTCATTCCGTCAGTGGCTAGGGCCTGGGACGAAGCAGGTACAGTGTTCTTTTTGCAGTCTCCCACACTTGCACACATAAAAGCTTCACCAGCTTTTCTAGGAACGATAAGAACGGAAATAGATTTAGTGCTTAGACGTGCCGCGAAAGCAGTAGTCGTCTGTCCTCCAAAAGTATAATTCCCTTTTCTCGCATGTAGGTTTCCAGTTACCACAACAACTTCATATCCTTCAGATGCCACAGCCTCTATGCGGTTAGCCACAAGGCCTTCCCAAACGTTAGAGTCCCAATCGTCATTGGCGCGACCATGACCGTTCTCAATCCCAAACACTTTTATAGTCTTATCGGCTAGTAGATTGTTGAGGGTCGCGACGAGCCCGCTTGAAATTCGTCCCTCAACCATTCCCGAATAATCACATGGTCTCTCATTATCTCCAGGGAGTGATAGCAAAAGGTTATTAGGTATTGCACGCGAAAGTGCACAGTTTGGCACCTCTAATCCGATGGCAACAGGGCCACGCAATTTAGACGTCGCAACGGTCTCGTTAAGAATCGAAGAAATTTCTTGAGTACCATGAAATTCACCCAATATGGTTACGACACCAACTTCAGATTCAACATTCAAACCAAGGCTTTTTGATTTGCAGCCTTGCAAGCCCAACATTAGAAAAAAAACTGCAAAAGTGGCAAATAAGGTGTGAGAAAAGTGGAGAATTGGCATTAGTGATCTTTCAGATTAGGGGTTATTTCTACAGGTGAAAGCCTCAGGTACAAAGGGAAACTTAGTATCGTCCTTGCCGCAAAATTAAGATTGTTGAGCGGCTTAAAATCGCCCAAAGAAGGACGCTGGTAATGTTTACAATGACTGATTAAACCACAACTCTATTTAAGGCACTCAATAGTAAACAGGTCCTGAAACCCAGCTCAAGATGAGCTAGAGTTTAAGTGGCTTATCGATACTTTTTTCGTATAAGGACTCAAATTCCAATGCTTCGATTAAGTCAAATTCCCAATCTGCCGTCAATTCCCTAAACGAACCGTTCACCAAAGAGGTAAACTTTCCTCCGTAACGAGCTTCCAATTCAAAATTGTTCCGCTCCAATCTGCCATCGGGGTAGATGTCGACGGTTCTCAATACGCAGTCTGTTTCAATATCAACCGCATATATTAATAACTTAGGTTCGCCGTCAGGTATTACTTCTTCTGGCCATAGACCACGATAGTATTTGAGGTTCACATTCCACTCCAAAAACAAGAGACGTAGGATGTTTAGGCCAAGATTATATGAAAAGCCAAATAATTGTGTCTGGGCTGGATCTGAGGATAAAACTGAGCGTCCTAAAATCGCTTGCGGTTTCAATTGGTCGTCGCAACACTTTAGTATTTCACTAAACTGGAGTGAGCAGATGAGACGTCGGATATATTATTCAGCCCAGCAACGTGTTGAGATTTGGGACAGATGGAAGCGGGGCGAGTCAGCGCATGAGATAGGTCGATTGTTTGACCGACCCCATTCTTCTATATTTAAAATTCTTATGAAGACAGGTGGATTACGCCCGCCAGAACGAAAGCGTTCACGGTTAGCCCTCACGCTTGCGGAGCGTGAAGAGATATCGCGCGGCCTTGTAGCCGGCCTATCAATGAGGTCTATAGCTGCTAAGTTATGCCGTGCAGTCTCAACGATTAGCCGAGAGATTAAACGTAATGGTGGCCGTCGCCGCTACCGCGCTGTGCGGGCTGACAGGCTCGCCTGGAGCCAAGCATTGCGGCCCAAACCGTGTAAGTTACTCTTGGAGGCTCGACTACGACGCGCCGTTATTATAAAATTGCAGCGCTATTGGTCACCACAACAAATCGCAGGCTGGCTTAAGCGCAGCTATCCAGACCTGGAGGACATGCACATCTCCCATGAGACAATCTATAAAACGCTCTATGTGCAGGCCCGCGGAGCCTTAAAGAAAGAGCTTATCCAGTATCTACGGGAAAAACGAAGGCTGCGCCGCTCCCGTTACGCCAAGCAAAAAACGGATAAGCGCGGGCAGATAAAGGACGCGGTCTCTATCAGTGAACGCCCTGCCGAAGCCGATGACCGCGCTGTACCGGGGCATTGGGAAGGTGATTTGATAGCAGGGTCCAATTCAAGCTTTATTGCGACATTGGTGGAACGTCATTCGCGCTATGTTATGCTCGTTAAGGTCCCGAGTAAGGATACGTTGACAGTCGTGAATGCGTTAATAAAGCACTCCAAGAAGCTCCCGGCTGAGCTTTATAAGTCCCTGACATGGGACCGAGGCAAAGAGCTTGCCGATCATAAACGCTTTACCTTGAAGACCAATATCGATGTGTTCTTCTGCGACCCGCAAAGCCCGTGGCAACGCGGCAGTAATGAGAACACCAATAGGCTGTTGCGCCAATACTTCCCCAAGGGCACGGACTTATCTGTCCATAGCCAAGCCAAGTTAAATGCGGTAGCAAGGCAGCTTAACGAGCGTCCCAGAAAGACCCTCGAATATGAAACACCGGCCGAACGGTTTGACCAATGTGTTGCGACGACCGATTGAAACCGCACCAAAATAAGCCACTTGCTAAGGTTCGCTTTGGGGATGTAGGATGAATTTACATAGAAACATTGACATAATGATTGACCCGAAAGCACAGCTCTCAGCAAATTTAAAAGGTTCCGTCCAAGTGTCATTTAAGGAAGTCCTAAATAGAGGTATCAACTTATTTTGTGATGCAGCTGATTATTTAGGCGTAACTTATACACCGAGGTAAAAATGTTACGAATGTTCTGGCAACATATTTTCGGAAAAATTCAAAACGTTGAAGAATACAAAATTGCTGATGTGAATCAAAATTTGGAATGGTCTAAATTGAGTGAGGATTTCGAGGATAATTTTAAACTGCGAGGAAAAAAATACGTAGGGCGGATTTATGAAGAAGGATTTGACCTACAATTAAACAAAGTCAATATGCTCCCTTTTATTCCACTGGTTGAAGTACGTAAAAAGGGAAACCAGATATTTGGCCGTATAGAATACGGTCGTCTTGCTAAGACAACGCAGATATATTGGAATTCAATATTTACCTATGGCGTATTTATGTTTTTACTTGGTTCATTTCTTCAATGGGTGGATCCGCGCAAATCCAATGACCCCGTCATTGGTGGTTTAATTACATCATTTATTATTCTGTGCATACTGCTCTTTTTTTTATACCATCGAAAAGTCTTGTGGAGTTTGTCAATCGAAGAAAGTAAAAAATGCGTTTATCAAATATTGCATTAGAATATTGAAATGGTGTGTGAGTCATTGGCGCTTGTTTCACCGCTAAAACGCCCGTGCACACACCGCATGGCCTAAAACGGATCGACGAAATTAAGGTTGGCGATTGGGGCACAATTCCGCGTAGTCTTGATGCGGCGTCAGCAAGAGGATGATTAGCTTCTGGATTTAAAGGCCACACAGACTCCTAAAGTAGACTAAGCATCTAGAGTAAGCCTCTGGTGAGAGGCGATATAGTCTCTATTGCTGCCTTACCTGAGATAAGAGCCACTGTCTTTTTCCTCACAACAGCCCAAAACTGAGCGGCTTAAAATCGCCTCAACAAGGACACTGAGCTAAGACCCCCTTTGGGGTTTTAAATGACATTAGATGTATTCCACAAATGACTGGACTTCGTGTGTAAAGGAAGCGGTAGTGCGCTGCGGCCCGTGATGTGAGGGTCTTGTCTCGGTAGTAGCGACCACATGGTGTGGCCCTTCATACGGAGACTAAGATGACAGACCAAAACTCAACATATATTAAAGCCCCGAGAGCAGGTACGAAGTTGGCAAAACTTGTAATGATGCTATCGCGCAAAGCCGGCGTTACGCTTGAGAAAGCCAGCACTACTCTTGGATGGCAAAAACATACTACAAGCGCTACATTCACGGGCTTACGTAAACGCGGCTATAATATTGAACGGCTTGATCGGTATAAGAAGCCGAGCGTATATGTCATCAAAGTTAGGGCTTAAGTCTTGCCCTCCCATGATCACCGCATTCATAACGATATCGTTAAACTTGACTGCCTAACCCGCTCTGAGCTGGTTTCTCAATGGACCTCGGTGTATGGCATGCGACCTTTTAAAGGTGCGCGCAATTTGACCCTAATCAGAGGCCTTGCCTATCAATCTCAGAGTAAAAGCCTGGGAGGCTTAAAACCAAATGTGAGTAGACAGCTTCTGAAAATTGCGAAGACAGGAACGATTGCATCGCCATCAGCGAAAGCACCTACTCGGTTAAAGCCAAAGATCAAGCTAGGCTCTCAACTGGTTAGAGAATGGAACGGTAGAACCCATACTGTTCATGTGACTGATAAAGGCTATGTTATGAGCGGCGTGACCTATGGCTCATTATCTGCGGCGGCTAAAGCCATTACAGGCGCTCACTGGTCAGGGCCGCGCTTCTTCGGTGTGGCAGGATAGTTTATGGCTGGTAAGACCGCATATCGCTGCGCTGTTTATACGCGCAAGTCTCACGAGGAAGGTCTGGATCAAGACTTTAACTCTCTGGATGCTCAATCGGAAGCTTGTAAAGCCTATATAGCATCTCAAGCCGGGTTAGGCTGGAGCCTGAGAGATAAACGCTATGATGATGGCGGCATCTCAGGCGGTCATATGGAGCGCCCTGCGCTTCAAACCCTGATCGCTGATGTTAAGGCGGGACTGATAGATGTTATCGTTGTCTACAAGGTCGATAGGCTAACGCG
>JBDVGI010000018.1:0-11741 GCA_039962885.1 Litorimonas sp.
ATTTTTGCTGCTATTGGATATTATGCAAGTGCCTATGAATTACTATATAGTGCATTTTTAACAGGCGGCACATTACTATTGGCTTATGTTATTTATGGCATAATCAAACGCGCCATCACAGTAGCTCAACGCCAAATTTTATATCGTCAAGCCATGGACCGCAGAGAGGCCGAATTAAAAGCCCGCGCTGAGAAAATTAAGGCCGAACAATTAGGGGAAGACGCCCCGCCATTGCCGCCATTGGATACAGAAACCATTGATGTGTCATCCGTTACGCGTCAATCCTTGCAACTCCTCAATACAATTATTGTTTTGGTCACGGTGTTATTTTTATGGATGAATTGGTCAAGCCTTTTGCCTGCTTTGACGATTTTTGATGGCTTTGAACTCGGCTCTATTAATACAGGTCTTCTCGACGAAGATGGCCGTGAAATTATTAGGTCGGTCACGTTGTGGACGGTTCTGCAATCCAGCTTGATTTTGATCTTAACTTTTATTGCGGCGAAGAATTTTCCGAGTTTCACAGAAATATTTGTCCTAAGTAGATTAGGCGTTGATTCTGGCGTTCGATACGCGGTTAAAACAATTATGGGGTATGTGATCATTGCATTTGGCGTGATCTGGGCCTTTAATAAAATTGGCTTGCAATGGTCACAATTGCGGTGGGTTGTAACGGGACTCTCAGTTGGTATTGGCTTTGGTCTTCAAAAGATTATCGCCAACTTTATATCAGGCTTGATTATCCTCTTTGAGCGTCCCGTGAGAATTGGGGACTATGTGACGATTGGAGATCAAAGCGGCACGGTCAGCAAAATAAAAATTCGTGCGACGACTTTAAATGATTTAGATAACCGTGAAATTCTTATCCCGAACGAAGCCCTGATTAGCGAGCGCGTGACGAATTGGACGTTATCCAATTCCATTACGCGCCTTATTGTGCCTGTGGGTATTGCTTATGGGTCTGATACGGATGGAGCGCGTGATATCATGTTAGATGCCGTTAAAGCCCTTCCCAAAATTTTAGATATGCCTGCTCCGCAAGTTCTCTTTATCGGGTTTGGCGATAGCTCGTTGGATTTCGAAGTCAGAGTGTTTTTGAGCAGTTTTGAGGAACTTGTTCCAATGCGTCATGTTGTGCATACGGAGATCAATAAAGCTTTGGCCTCTGCTGGGTTTGCTATTCCATTCCCGCAAAGAGATTTGAATATTGTTAGTCAAGGCGTTCCGCTTGCCATTAACACGGCCCAAAGCCCCGAAAAACCGAAAACTTAAAAAGCGTCTACAGAAACGTAAATTTAAAAACCCATTATAAGTTTAGTCAGCTTCCATTTAGGTTTGGTTTGATATAGGTTGGCTAATCTTGCTATCCGATACAGTATTTAAAGGTAAACTGCGCATATGTCACCTGAAAAACAAACTAGTAAACCTCGCCGTCGTCTTGCACCTGACGACAGGCGAAAACAACTTTTACACGTTGGGCTAAAGGTGTTTGCAAACCTTGGCATAGAGGGAGCAGGACACGCAAACATTGCTAAAGCGGCAAATGTTTCAACAGCAACAGTATTTAATTATTTTCCAACACGTCCAATTTTAACGCAGGAGTTAGTCTGGGAAATTAAAGCTATTTTGAATGTCGAATTTAATAAAATGACGCAAGAGTGGGATTTTAATAGCGCTAGCCCAAAATCACGTATTTATCATATGGCGGCGACTTATAATCATATTATCGACACAAAGCCTGAGGTATTTAAAGCCTTTTTAATGTGGAGCGTGTCTTTCAACCAAGAATTACGTTCTGAATTTATTGAGTTTCAAGATAGTATTCTAAAGCGCCTTGAAACGCTTATGGGACCTACAATTCGTCACAAAGGCCATGCACGGGTTTTGTTTGGCGCTGCGAATACTCTGGCAATGATGCGTTTTGATAATTATCCTGTTGAAGATCTGACGGGTTATGTCGTTGCGTTGACAAAAGGCTTTGAAGAGTAATTTTTTACGTTTAACGGAATTTATTCAATTTTAAAGCTTTAGTCTGACATCGGTTTCAGGCATTGCGAGCTTATGAATATTTTTAAGCCTGTCCTCCGATTCGGTTCTATCTCAACGATTGTTTTTTCATCATCGTTCACAGCCGCACAAACAAATGTGGCTCAAGAACGCAGTGAAGATGAAATCATCGTGCGGGGCATATATAATGCGCCAATTAGCACCTTTCAGGATGCGGCCAGCCTTAGTATTATTGACCAAACAAACCTACAAAATATTGCAGCCATTCATGCCTCAGAAGCGTTAAACGCAGTTGCCGGGGTCAACATACAACGCGGCTCTGGCCAAGAAAGTTTAACAGCTATTCGCTCGCCCGTTCTAACGGGCGGAGCAGGGGCAGGATCATTTTTGTTCCTCGAAGATGGTGTGCCACTCCGCGCGGCGGGTTTTGCTAATGTGAATGGTTTGTTTGAGGGCGGGACGGAATTTGCTAGACAGCTAGAAGTGTTTCGCGGACCTGGCCCCGTCGAATATGGCTCCAACGCGGTGCATGGATTGGTCAATATCCAATCGCAAGATGTGAACATCCCGACATATATTCAGCTGCTCGGTAGCGATGATGGCTTCGCGGGCGTAACGGCTGCACATAGTATTGGAGAGTTTCGTCTGGCCGTCACAGCTAATCACGATAATGGATTTCGTGATGATAGCGGGTTTGACCAACAAAAAGTTCAGTTGAAATATCAAGGTGCGTTAGGCGGATGGGATGTTGATTGGCTCAATTCATTTCAAAACTTAAATCAAGAAACTGCAGGGTTTTTGCAAGATATTGACGGCGGCCCGCAAGGGGAGGAACTGTTGCGCGACCCTGATACACGCTTTAGCAATCCCAACCCTGAAGCTTTTCGTGACAACAAAACATTTCGGACACAAGCTAGTTTTGCGCGAGATATTGGCGAGGGTACTACTTTGAAACTTACCCCTTATGCACGCCGAGTGGAGCTTGAGTTTTTACGTCATTTTGTGCCAGGTCAAGCCTTGGAAGAGAATAACCACACATCTGTAGGACTGCAAAGCGCGCTGTATTCTAAGGATTGGAGTTTTGGTGTTGATGTTGAATACACTAAAGGTAGCTTGTTTGAGTTCCAAGATAATGAAACGGTGTTCTCGTTCACACAAGGGTTGCATTATGATTACGAAGTCGACAGTTTTGTTGGCGCAGTTTATGGACAAAAAGACTTTTGGCTTGGGCCGAAAACTGTCCTCGATATTGGCGCGCGCGCTGAATATACCCGTTATGATTATGATAACCAAACAACGACAGGCAGCTCTGGGCGGTTTATCCGTTTAGCTGACCGCGAGGATGATTTTTTTGTTATCACACCGAAGGTGAGTTTGCGCCATGAGATCAATGAAACCCTCAATATTTACGCCCGCGCGGCGCGAGGCGCGAGGGCTCCACAAAGCGTAGATTTATATTCTGTCCAGCTCAATCAAACGGGCGGAGAGGCGAGGACGGAGACGCTCGATAGCCTTGAAACAGGGATAAAATATGATGATGGCACATTGAGTTTTGAAGCCGCTGCATTTGCGCAATGGAAGGATAATTTCTTTTTTCGAAATTCGGATGGTTTTAACGTGGCTAATGGTCAGACGAAACATATTGGGGTTGAAGGCGCGTTTGCTGCGCGGTTAACGGATTGGTTGTCCCTCTCTGGCGATGGCACGCTCGCGCGTCACACATATGATTTTGACGATCTAAATGTAAACGCTGATGGTAGCGTTGATGTTGCTAACACAATTACGGATGGGGACCGTGTTGATACCGCTCCAGATACGCTTGCTAATGTGCGGCTCACGGTGACGCCCACTGCGCGATTTAGCAGTGAGATTGAGTGGCGACATGTCGGGAGTTATTTTACGGACCCTGGCAACACCCAAAGCTATGATGGACACGATATATTTGTTCTACGGGCCGCGTATGATGTCACGGATAATCTACGTGTTTTTGGCCGCATAGATAACCTCTTTGATGCGATTTATGCGGATCGCGCGGATTTTGCCTTTGGAAATGAGCGTTTTTCCCCAGGCCGGCCACAAACCTTATTCTTCGGTTTGACCTCGGAGTTTTAAAGCCCTAAGCCGCACACATGAATATTTCTGATATTAAACTCGCCCAAGTTCTCGACCGTTTTGAGCAAATCGAGGCCCGCATGGGGGCAACCACTGACGGGGCTGAAATTGTGCAGCTTGGCAAGGATTATGCTGAGTTGCGCCCTGTTGCCGAGGGCGTGCGGAAACTCCAAGAGTTGCGCGCGGAAATGGCAGACCTTGAAGTCATGAAAGATGATCCTGAGATGGGCGCGATGGCGAAAGAGGAATTACAAGCCTTAAAAGACACTGTTCCTAATGTCGAAAAAGAAGTTTCATTATTGCTTTTGCCTAAAGACAAAGATGATAATGCGTCTATTGTTTTGGAAATTCGCGCGGGAACGGGCGGGGACGAGGCCGCGATTTTTGCAGGTGATCTTTTCGCTATGTATAACCGGTTTGCCCAAATTCAAGGGTGGAAGGTGGAAGTCGAAACCACGAATGAAGCCGATATGGGCGGGTATAAAGAAATTGTTGCCTCTGTATCTGGCAATGGGGCATATGGGCGGCTGAAATTTGAAAGCGGTGTTCACCGCGTGCAGCGCGTACCTGTGACAGAAACACAAGGCCGTATTCATACCTCCGCCGCGACGGTGGCCGTTTTGCCTGAGCCTGAAGATATTGATATCGGGTTTTCCATGAATGATGTGCGTGTTGATACTATGCGGGCCTCTGGCGCTGGCGGACAGCATGTTAATAAAACAGATTCTGCCGTGCGTATGACCCATGTCCCTACGGGTGTTGTGGTTGTATGTGATGCCAAATCCCAACATATGAACCGTGCCAATGCCGAACGCCTGTTGAAAATGAAGCTTTACGATATAGAAAAGCAGCGTATGGATGCGGAACGTTCAGAGGCGCGTAAAGGACAAGTTGGCTCTGGTGACCGATCTGAACGCATTCGCACTTATAATTATCCGCAGGGCCGCGTGACGGATCACCGCATTAATCTCACGCTTTATAAACTTGATAAAATCGTCGCAGGTGATGAGCTTGGCGAAGTCATTGACGCTTTGAGCGCCGAAGACCAAGCCGCCCGTCTTGCGGATATGGAGCAATAGGTAAGGCACGGATGTATTGTGTGGCTTATAAATTTACGCTTCTATCCGATAGTCTGGCGAACCGCCGTAAATTCATAACGTGCTGGCGCGGAATAACCGAATTTTTCAAAAGTGATTGCGGCGCGCTTGGGTCGCGTTTGCACGGGGGGACGGGCGGCGTGTTTTTCGGCTACGCGCAATGGCCATCCGAAGAGATTAAAGATGCGGCGGGCGAAGTGCTTCCGTCTGAAGACTTTGTCAAATTGCGTATGGAGTGGGCCAAGCTGTGCGGGCCGAGTGAAATTATATTTGCAGGCCGTGTGATTGAGGATATGTTGATTGCTCATGACATTCGTTAGAGTTACTTTCTGCGTTTTATTAGCAGTGTTCTTCTTTGTAGCAGGCATCACACACTTCACCCAAGATGATAGTTTTGCCGCGATTGTCCCGCCATTACTCCCATTTAAATATGAAATTGTGTGGATAACGGGCGGGCTAGAACTCATATTCGCACTGGGTTTGTTATGGCCAAAATATCGTCAGAAAACTGGATTTTGGCTAAGTTTGTATTTGCTTGCTGTACTGCCTGCCAATATTTACATGGCGATGGCTGGGATAGGGTTTGGCGACATTGAAGCAAGTTCGGCGGCTTTGTGGCTGCGCGTAGCGATGCAGTTCCCGTTAATAGCGCTTGTTTTATGGGCAAGTAGGCCAGGCAAGACTATTTAAATATTCGCCGTGGTTGTGCAGTTCTCGCTTTATTATCGTTGTTTGATATCATCCTTTATGCCGAGCTGAGATGTGTATGGATATTTGAGGTGTATATGTGATATGGTTCGTAAATCACGGCATTAATATGACCTAAGGTTTTACTATGAAACATCATGCTTTTAAATATCTTGCGCTCTCATTTGTACTGACCCTAGCGGCAGGAAATACCTCTGTGAGCGCCGGAGAACCTGCCACTATTTTAGGGAGCTGGCGAACGGATACAGGCAGCGCCATAATTGATATTTCATTTTGCGAGCCTACGCGTCCTTGCGGTAAAATAACTTGGGTTGACCCAAATGGCGCTTCGGTTGTTGATCGTAATAACCCTGACGATAGTTTGAAAGACCGGCCTCTTATAGGTGTCATGATGCTTTGGGGATTTAAAGCTAAAGGCAATAAATGGAAGGGCGGGAAAATCTACAATCCCCAAGACGGAAAGACGTATAGCTCTAAAGTCTCATTAAATGATGATAGAACATTGAAAGTAAAAGGATGTGTTGGCCCGATTTGTAAGACGCAAATTTGGACGCGCGTAGAACCTTAACGGCCTAACAAAAAAGCGCAGCCAGAGGCTACGCTTTTAATGTTGTAAAATATTTGAGTATCTGGCTAGAGAAACTTCTTTGCCATTCCAGCTAGGCCGCCAATGCCGCCAACAGAATCAAGCATAGAGCCGCCAGAGCTAGATTTATCAACCATTTGCGGGATTGCGTCTTTTAGACTATCGAGCAAAGAGCCTTCATCCGTTCCGAGTTGTGCTGCGGCTTGCGCTACTTTTTCGCCCCCGAGAACGTCTTTAAGTTGGTCAGCTGAAATCTCAGCATTTGCACCGTCGCCCATCCATGATGAGGCAACGTCGCCGAGGCCTTTACTTTGTAGACCGCTAACAAGGCCAGCGATGTCCATTTTGTCGCCACCGCCGATGAGGCTGTTCATAATGCCGCCAATAGCGCCGCTATCTGCACCGAGTTTTTTGGCGATTAGGCCTTGGGCTAAATTCATAACATCCATAATAATGTCTTTCGTGTTAAGTTGATATACACCTTATATATCAAACCACATGAACAAAGGCCAACATTTAAGTAATGAGGGTCTATTTATCTGTGAGGGGTGTTAAAAGCCGCCATTATTTTCTGGTAAGAATATTTCTCGCTTCCCTCCAGAGCCGCTTGGGCCAATCATGCCTTCCGCTTCCATACGTTCAACGAGGTCTGCGGCGCGGTTATACCCGATGGATAATTTGCGTTGTATGTAAGATGTGCTGGCTTTTCGGTCGCGCGCGACAATTTCAATAGCTTGATCAAATAGGGAATTGCCGCCATCTCCTGCAGGTTTCCCCCCGTCGGCGCCGGGCTCTTCGCGTTCTGTTGTTATGTCCTCTAAGTAGCTTGGCGCGCCTTGAGCTTTAACAAATTTCGCAATACGTTCGACTTCGCCGTCAGATACAAATGGCCCGTGATACCGCCGCGGACGTCCTGTGCCCATAAAGAGCATATCACCATTGCCAAGCAATTGTTCCCCGCCTTGTTCACCCAGAATGGTACGGCTATCAATTTTAGACCCAACACGGAAAGAAATACGAGTTGGGAAGTTGGCCTTGATCGTACCTGTAATAACATCCACTGATGGGCGCTGTGTGGCCATAATCATATGAATGCCAGCTGCCCGCGCCATTTGTGCGAGGCGCTGCACGCTGCCTTCAATATCTTTTTTCGCAACCATCATTAGGTCAGCCATTTCGTCAATAATTACGACGATATAAGGCATAGGTTCGAATTCTAATTCTTCGACTTCATATTCGGGTTCGCCTGTTTCTTTATTGTACCCTGTCATGACGGTTCTAGATAAGGCCTCGCCCGTAGCTTTAAATTCTGCGATTTTTTCATTAAAGCCAGCCATGTTACGCACGCCAACTTTGGCCATTTTGCGGTAACGGTCTTCCATTTCTCGAACTGTCCATTTTAAAGCCACCACAGCTTTTTTAGGCTCTGTTACAACAGGGGCGAGCAAATGTGGCGCTCCGTCATAAACGGATAGTTCCAGCATTTTTGGATCAATCATGATAAACTTACACTTCTCAGGCGGGAGTTTATACATGAGGGATAAAATCATGGAGTTTACCGCTACAGATTTACCTGAACCCGTCGTGCCTGCTACCAATAAATGCGGCATTTTTGAAAGGTCAGTTACAAATGGGGCTCCGCCAATGTCCTCGCCCATGATTAATGGTAAGGCGGCTTCGGAGCTTGCAAAGGCGTCGGATGCGAGCATGTCGCGCAACCAAACTGTTTCGCGGCGGTGATTGGGCATTTCAATACCCATCGCATTGCGGCCCGGAACGACTGCGATACGTGCAGACTGCGCTGTCATATTCCGAGCAATATCATCGGATAGATTAATCACGCGTTGCGATTTTACGCCCGCCGCAGGTTCAAATTCAAATAAAGTTACGACAGGGCCAGGACGCACATCGCCCATTTCGCCTTCGACGCCATAATCTCCTAAAACGCGGTGTAGGTTTTCTGAGGCTCTGCGCAAAGCGCCTTCATCGCGAATGGTAGAGCGCGGCGGCGGGATTTTCAATAAATCTAGCCCGGGCAATACAAAACCTGTTGCATCTGAGAAGTCAAATTTAGGCGCTTTGGCTTTGGTCTTACGTTTGGCGCGAGTTGGCGCGGTAGGTTCGGATTTTAAATCTTGCATCGTTGTAGGCGCTGGCGCAGGGGCAGAAGTAGAAATAGGGGCTACGGCAGGGTGTGCAACATCAGGAATGTCGCGGTAGATTAAATCCTCTGCGTCATTTGGATTAATATCTGCCTCATATCCTTTGCGGAATAGGCGCATGATAAAGCCTGCTGCGCGGTCAATTCCGACTCGAATATAAGCCCAGACAAGTCCTGCTGCGTCTGTCATATCGATTAAGTCGCTGCGCACGATGTATAAATACCGCCCCAAAGCAAAACTCGCGATTATAAATGTAAGCAACGCAATAATTGCGCCTGATAATGGGATGTTAAAACTATCCAATATGGCCTTAGCGTTCATATGAATAATGTCGCCAATCCAACCGCCTAATCCCGCTGCCATTGGCCAATTTTGCGGAATAGGGAAGGCAGATAATGTGGCGGTTCCGAAAATTACGATAGCTGCGCCAAGTGTGAGCCTACGCGCGCGTTCCAACCGCGAGCCAGCAGGACGAGGGCGGAAAATACGTTTTGCTCCAGACAGTATAAAAAGACTGGCAAATATCAACGCCCCCCATCCTATGACCTGCATTAAAATATTGGAAATTTTCGCGCCGCTGTTCCCCAATAAATTAGACGCCGAGCCTAGGCCTGCTGTGTCACCCGTACTGTCAAAGGGATTGTAACTTAGGATACACAGTGCAATCACAAAGCCGCACGTTATCATAGCTAAGGCTATAATCGCCCGCTTAAAGGCTCCGCCTTGTTTGGCTTGAAGCTCTTCCATCATTGCGTGAATATCTTCAGGCGCATAATTCATCTGGGACGGATTGGCGGTTGCAGATGGCGGAGGTGTCATAAAGGGCCTTTTAACTGTGTTACCTAAGTGTGAACGAAAGGCGTAAAGGCAGGGTTAATGAGACGTTTAAAATTCACAAAATATGTGACAATTTAGAGGCTAGGAACCGCGCTAAGAACAGCCTAAGTAAAATTATGAAAACTAATTTTGATATCATTATTGTAGGGGCTGGGCTGGTTGGATTAACGGCTGCGATAGCTTGCGCGCAATCTGGCTTATCTATCGCGGTTATTGACCGCCGCGCGCGCGCCGATATGCCTGCCGATTACCGTGCCTCTGCAATCGCAGCTAGCTCTATGCGTATGCTCGAACGCCTCGGTGTTGAGCTTAGCGAACAAACGCAGCCTATTCACGATATGGTAGCTTATGAAGGGATGCAATCAGAGCCGTGGAAGGTTCATTTTGACGCGCCCGATAAATTAGGCGCCATGATTGAGAACACGCATTTACAGCAGGCTTTATGGGCCGCTTTTGACAGCCTGCACAATGTCCACATGTTAGCACCTGCGCAAATTACTGATCATAGCCATGACATTGGCGGCGTAACTGTATCTTTGGCAGACACTGAAAACCCGCTGACGGCTAAGTTACTGATCGCTGCTGATGGCCACGGTTCTTATATGCGCCGCGCAGCAGGTATTACAGTGCAAAAGACTGACTATGAACAGCGCGCCCTTGTTGCAATTGTCAAACATAGCTTGCCGCATGACGGTGTGGCTGTGCAGCGGTTTATGCATGGCGGGCCGTTGGCCGTTTTGCCATTACCCAATAATCGCAGCCAGATAGTGTGGTCAAATAAGAGCGGGGCGGCTACGACTTTAGAGCATATGGACGAGACTGATTTTCTCGCAATTTTATCAGAGAAAATGGGTGAATATTTGGGAGGTTTATCCCTAGAAACCCCGCGGCAATCTTACCCGCTGCGTTTGCAAATTGCAGATGCGTTTTCTGCAGACCGCTTGGCCCTTATTGGTGATGCTGCCCATGTTATTCATCCGCTTGCAGGCCAAGGCTTAAATCTCGGACTGCGTGACGTGGCGGCTTTATCTGAAGGCATTGGACTGGCGAAAACACGCGGCCAAGATATTGGGGTTGCAGGATTGCTAGATTATTCGGCGTGGCGAAATACAGATATCAGAGCCATGGGGGCCGCGACGCATAGTTTGAATGTTATGTTTGGCGCAAAAAACCCACTAATAGGCCACATTAGGCGTCTTGGGATGAAGGCAATCAATGATATATCTCCGTTAAAAAAGATATTTATACAAAATGCCGCAGGAGATTTAGGTGATTTACCTGCTATTATGCGTAATTAGTTGATTGCAAAGCTTTTTTTCTGTGTTAATGCGGCCACTGGAACTGTTCAGATACTGTTCAGGTAATTATGAGTAAATGAAACCAATCTTACCGTGGGGGGTGAGTAAATAGATCGGCGCCGGACATTGCGCCCCGTTTCGGAGCCGTAGCCCTGCCATCCTTGGATGGTAGGGCGTTTATTTTTCTAGCATATCATTGATATCTTTAATTTGTGCTCGGCCTACAAAGTCAGAAAAAAGTTCCACATCCGTACCTGTCATAAATATTTGCGTCCCCAGATCGAATAACTCTTCGGCAAGCGCGGCGCGTCTTTCAGCGTCTAAATGAGCGACAACCTCATCAAGCAATAAAATAGGTTGTTTATGGGCTTGCGCGCGTGCATGGGCCAAAATTAACCCAATTAGCAACGCCTTTTGTTCGCCCGTTGAGCATTGAGCTGCGGGCATAGACTTGGCGATGTGGGTGACGGATAGCTCGCTGCGGTGCGGGCCTATTAATGTTCGCCCTGCACGCATATCCACAGCGCGTGTTGCGGATAAGTGTTCGCGGAACGTAAACTCAAGGTCTTCAAAGTCTTTCGCATCCTCCAATAAGGTTTCCATATAGCCTTCTAGCTGCAAATGTGATTTTGGAAAGACAGAGTCGCGCGTATTAATTGCCTCTTGCAGCCGCGCTACAGTTTCAACACGGGCTTGTGTGATTTGTGCTCCGTGTTTGGCAAGATCCGTTTCGAGCGCATCATACCAAGCCGCATCTTGAATGCCGTCAGAGAGCAATCTGTTGCGCTCTGAACGGGTTTTTTCGTATCTTATACTGGTTATGCCGTGGTTTGGGTTATGGGTGAGGGCAAACCGGTCTAGAAATTTACGCCGATCTCCTGCGGGGCCTGTGAATAGGCGGTCTTGGGCAGGTGTAAGCCACATGACGGCTATG
>JBDVGI010000019.1:0-1108 GCA_039962885.1 Litorimonas sp.
AGCCAGCGTGCGAAGATGCAGGACTAAGCTTTACGTCGGATATTACTGAGAAAACCCAGATATTAGCGGATAGGGGTCTGCTCTCACAAGCGGTGTCGAATTTGGTAGAGAATGCTATTAAATATACACCGAGCGGCGGAAAAATTCATTTGTCTTTACAGAAGGTCAAACATAACCAAGTCGAAATTTCGATTTCTGATGATGGGCCAGGGATACCATCATTTGATCGTGAGCGTGTGAAAGAGCGTTTTGTGCGTTTGGATAAAAGCCGAACTTTACCTGGGAGTGGATTAGGGCTTGCTCTTGTTGATGCTGTGGCAGATTTGCATAGAGCCGAACTTCATATGGATGATGGTTTGGGCGATGATGTTGATCGCCCCGGATTAAAAATCAGCTTAATATTCCCGAACGCCAAATAATAAACCCTAAACAACAAGTATCAAATAAAGTCCTTGAAGGGCATAGATAACAGTGAAACGGCGGTTGCTCTCTCTTTCATGAGAAGAGGGCTTCAAACCCGAGAAGACTTATCCCTGTGTTCCATTTCGCAGTTGCGGAGATTGCGCAGCATTTTCCGTTTTAGGGGCATATGGAATAGGTTGCTTGGTTAAGGGTTTGCGTTTCACTAAAAAGCTTTTTTCGCCCTCGGTCAGAACATCTGCAATATCTTGTGCGAGACGTGAAATTTCAGACCCAACTTTGTTCGGATCGATTTTCGCTTTTTCAACAGGTGGCCGTATTGGTAATGTGAATGTGACGGTTGTGCCTTCACCGACACCACTGTGGATATGGAAATTCCCGCCATGTAAGTTGACTAAAGATTTTGATAGAGCAAGTCCAAGGCCAGTGCCTTCGTGTTGACGTGAATGTTGGCTGTCAATTTGTTCAAAAGGTTGCGCGAGGCGTTTTATATCTTCTTGTGAAATGCCGATGCCTGTATCTTTGACATTAACGATAAGGCCTGCTGATTTAGATTCAACGTGAATATTAACAACGCCGCCTTCAGGTGTGAATTTAATCGCATTTGTTGTTAAGTTTAACAATATTTGCTTCACGGCTCTTGGGTCAGCTTCAATTTCTATGACATCGGTTTCTTGATAAATGAGTT
>JBDVGI010000020.1:0-5410 GCA_039962885.1 Litorimonas sp.
GCAAAAATGGCTTGAAGCCTGTGAATCCAATGGAACAAACGCTAGGCCTAATAACTGCTTATCACTACCAGTTCTGAAAGAAATCTCTGATGCGTACGACACGGAATACGAGGAAGTCGAAAACCTGACTTTGAATAAAACAAAACCTTGGTGGGCAAGATTTAAAAAATAATCTTCGCGCGCGCTGGTCATGTTTGGCGAATGTTGCCGTATCGACAAACATTACCAGCGGCTGTTATGGAGCGAGTTTAAGCCGCTGGTGAGTATCTGCTATTAGGCAGCTTATAGCTTTGAAAACGGTAAAGAATTTAACCCTCACAATCGGTTGATACTATGTTATCTAAATGCAATAGAATTATTAGGCGGGTATTTTGAAATCATGAAACGCATCATCACAATTCTTGCATCTTTAATTATTTCAGGATGTTCTCCAATCGTAGATCATGAAGCGGTTCCAATCGTCCAAACATCATTGGAAATAATAGCTGAGGACATTCTCAGGGTATCTTATTCGACGTCTCGGCCAACGAAAGAACTCTTTCTAAAAAGAACACCTGACAAACAACGTGCTACGCGATGGATATCCTCTGATGGTGAATTCACTATCGAACATGAAGACAAAGTAGACGTTATAAAACGTACCGACGGTGCAAGCTTCGACACGGCTGTATTTAGCATCCCAATGACATATACTACTCTGCCAAAGGATTACGCTCCGTTCATGCCTTACAGAAAGACAGGCATGTTAATTCATAGTGGTAGATTCCATGTATGCCTTCAAAAGTGTGACGATGAAAACCGTGAGCAGGACTTCCCAATGAAAGTTGTTGCTCCCATATCTGAGAGTCTTATTTTATTAGGTGAGACGCTTACAGGAACCCAAATGTGGAACGACGAAAAAGACGGCACCATGATTTATATTGGTCGGTCAAAACCGTTGGAAACAAACTATGTTATAGCGTTGGTTGACCCCAACTTACCACAAGATATTCAAAACCCATTGGATGAGCTTTTCCCACAACTCATGGCTTATTACGTAGAAAAACTGGGCGCTTTAGATAGAAAGCCTATGTTATTCGCGTCACTTGACCGCCATAGCGGCCCTGATGGCAACCCCAATAGCAACAATTTTTCTTCTCAAGGCGGCACCCTGCCTGGACAAGTGTTCATGCATTTTGCTGGGGACGCATGGTTTGAGGGCGAAACCGTTCGAGGGCCAAACATAACTGGCTATTTAGAATGGTTCTTTGCTCATGAGGCCGGCCATTTATATCAAAGAGGTGCTGATTATATTTCAGATGAAAATGATGCTTGGATTCATGAAGGCGGCGCGGATGCTTTTGCCGTCTTGGCTTTGTCTAAATTGGACAAAGCCACACCCGCTTTTATTCAACAGCGAAAAAATGAGGCTATTGAGAGTTGTCTTGAGGGTTTGAAAAAAGGCTCCCTTGATACAGCAGCCGACAGAAGTGAATTTGACCTTATGTATAGTTGCGGCATGATTATTCAACTGTCGATAGACAAAGCAGTTCGGCAGAAATCCAATGACAGTTCTGACCTGTTTACAGTCTGGGCTGATTTTCTTGCAAAGGTAAAACGGGGCAATGCTTGGAACTCTACTACTTTTTTAGATACAGTTGAAAGCCATGGAGGGCCCGATGTAAGGGCTTTATCCGAAGATATTATTACCGCTAACGGAACTCTTAATTCACTTCAGCTACAAGATGCGATTAGTGATTTTTAACATTCCTTCGCTACAGCAGGCTGTTAGTCCGCAGATGGTCGCGCGCCTATGGAAGGTTTGTATTTGCTTGGATTAACCGGTCCGCGTGAGGAACCTAAAGGCCGTATTCATACTCTAATTCGGCCTCAACCACTTGAGTTGGTTGCACCGCCGCATCAACCTCGGCGACTTGCTCGAGGTGTTGGGCCTTGCGCGCTTCGAATTCATCGACCTTATCGATTTCTTCAACCCGCTCCATAGAACTTCTAAGGACGGAGGTTACGCGGGAATAAGCGTCCCCTTCCAGTTCAGCTGGATCAAGCTCAAGGGAGCGGTCGCCATGCGCGACGAGCGTTTCCATAACAGAGACGCCTGCAGGTGTATTAATTAGGGTCGAGATTGGTCCGCTTTCGATGCCCGAAGCACGCTCAAGTTCGACGGCTTCTGCGCCCTCTTCGTGCAAGATACGGACCGCGTCTTCGAGATCTAGCGAGGGATGCCCAGTTGGCGCGCCGTTCAGCGCCCCATCAACAGGAGGAATAATGGGCGCGGCGCCATTGGCGTCCACGGGGTCTCCAACCGCACCTGCAGCTTCCGGTCGCTCGACAACGATATTCTCGATGCCTTTATAATAAAGCTTATCCGTGCCGTCGGTGACATAACCGTCATAGCTCGCGCCATTAAAGGTAACAGGTCCTGCAACATTAGTCGCCGTATTTCCGTCAGGCAGAGTGTTGATCAGCAGTGTGTCGGTTCCGCCCGCGCCATCCAAAGCCCGGTCACCCGAAAATTCTGACACTTCCGTCAAATCATCGCGGTTCGTACCTTTGATCGCGTCTATATTATGGTGGCGATCAACATCTTCGCCGACAACGAATGAATATTGGGTCCCTTTCGTCACGGAAACATCCGCGCCGTCCATCGTAATAAGGATCCCATCGCGTGCGGCGCCGTCAAAGCTTGTATCAACCGATAGAGCTTCGGGGGCAGCAAAGCCTGTCGGCAGGGTTGTATAATCAACCGTGTCAAAGCCCCAGTCTGTTACTACATCAGATTTATGATCCGACGCCGGATCAAGATTGGCGTCACCGCCATCAATGGTATTATTGCCCCATCCAGCATGAGCGACGTCATCCCCTGAACCGAGGAAAACGCGGTCTGCACCGCCGCCTGTGTAAACAGTGTCATTGCCATCGAAGGCGTGGACCGTGTCACTTTTGTCGCCAAGGCGCAGCGTTGACCATGATCCAGCCGCATCCACAACAACGGCGGCCACTGGATCATGTGTGGTCATGTCCAGAGGCCCATTTGACGTGAGGCCTACTTCATGTTCTCTACCGAGACTAAAATCAGTTCCCGCAGCGTGTTCTGGCGCCCAATTTCCTATGTAGGCACCACGAAGCTGCGTATACCCATTTTGCTTCAACATTTCTTGTGTCGCCGTCTCATTCGGCCCGCGGTAGTCGTCGGCGGCATTCCCTGTCGTATTCGTCGTATAGAGCTGTCCAGCGGACACGTTTCCAATAAGTGTTGGCCTATCTGGCGCCAAATCAATATCCCCCGTCACGGCATGATTTGTTTCATGCAAAAGTGTGTGTATAGGCGGTACATCAAACATGACACCATTTTTATCGATAGATCTTAACGGGTCTGATGCATCCGCAGTCTGTCCCAAATGTGTGGACCCGGGGTAAGTATAGACTTCGGGTGTATTGGTCGCCTCATCAGCGATAGAGGGATAAGCGCTGATATAAACCTGCCCTCGCTCAGTACTAGGTGAAAAGTCTTCGCCAAGCTGAGCGTCGAAGAGTTGTAGTTCCGAAGCATCGATTTGAGCCTGCGGTACTGTAACCCCAGGATTGTCTGTTTGATACTTAGCGACGATTTTCGCTACGGTGTTATCTGCGTAATCCGACATGACAGACTGGCTGTTACTGTTATGAACTGTCAGGCCATCAGGTAACGCTATTCCGGCATCAATCATATCGCGAGCGGCGGTCCCTCCCGGCGCGTTATAAGCTTCTTCATATTGATCCAGAATGGCTTCTTTTTGGGAGTCAGTAAAACCTTCGAATTTTATCTTATCCCTTACGGCATCAAACGGATTGACTTTGGTGTGATCGGCTCCATGTTGTTGTGTAACATCAGTCTCTATCTGATTTTCTAGTTCGGCCAAAGTCGTTACCTCCTATTTCAATGTGTTTCAGGATTTAGTCCAGATGCAACAATTGCATAACGAAGGTTGCTCGATTCAATACAAACATGAATTTCATATGGAAGAATTGAAGTTTTGGAAGGATTTGCGTTTTGTTGAAACAATTGCGTATAAGGTTTTGCGGCAATATAGCCTTGGTAAAGCTGACCGTTACCGCAGGATAGAGCTTGACTTTCAGCAAGAGGGATTATGTTTTTGGAGACGAGGTACATTTTGTATCGTCCATTCTGCATCTCAACCTTGGCAATAGACTCTTTGTTACCACCTACGATTTTTATGGATGCGTCAGGTTTGATTTCAATCGTCTCGAATATGTCTAGGGAAAGTCCATTTTCTAAGTCCCGCGCTATTCGTACTTGGGCATCAAAAGTTGCTGCGGGAATTTTATTTGGTACAAAACCAGTATATGCTAGATTTGTACGCTTGCCAGTTTCTTCAAGTAATGCGTTACCAACTGAAAGAGGATTGTCGACCATTTTATGTATCACTTGACCCACGCTCTGCTCATCAGCCGCCTCACCCACGGTGTTGCCGCATCCATATAGGAGACATAAAGTGCTTACGCTTATAACTATTTTGTTCCACATATTCGTTCTCTTGTTGCTATTCAAATACCATAAACGCCCAATTATGGCAATTTTTTAATTAAGTAACTGGAACGCTTGGTGACTCTATGATTTTGACGACCAGAGGAGACTTAAAGCCATGTCAGCCCGCTATTACTTTACTATCTAATTCACGGTGCCCTTGCGTCTGGGATGGGCGGCCAGTTAAATCCGCAGCCCAATGTAAGACATTGAGCTATAGTTCGTTATGTGGATTAGCAAAGGTTAACTTTACCACCGAAGCCGAATGTTTGAGAGACTTACAGTTAGAACTTTAAGCAGTTCACTATGGGAAGAGTTAAGGTTCGAATCCCTAATAGCGCTCCATTTTAGCGAGAAACGGTGAGGAAAAGTGCAGTTTTTCCAACGACTTACAAGCCTTAAGATTGAGAGAGGTGGCGCGCCGAGGAAGAGGCGAATTGCAAGTAAATTATACTATGAATTCAATAACATAGAGAAATTTAAAATGTCAAATCTTTACCAACTAATGGATCAAAATGTTTACCTTTTCACGCAATTATAAATCTATATTTAGTTACTATTGAAAATGATTTATTTATCCTCTTAGCGGACTTAATTGAGTAGTCCTTAATCGGGCGAGCGTAAGCCGCTCACCAAATGCAGAAAACCATACCCGATTTACGCGTCTTTATTTCAGCACAAAATACTTACACTTTTACCACAATATACCTATAGTTTAGTCACAATGAGATTCTACCAAATATAAACGCTCATTCTGGGGACATTATGCTATCTAAATTTTCTGCCTCATTTATGTTACTATTTTTAATTTGCGTAACGAGCTTAACCGCTTGTCAAAACTCAAGCTCAAATACCCCAGAGGAAAATCCAGAGCCAACAATAGTC
>JBDVGI010000021.1:0-8263 GCA_039962885.1 Litorimonas sp.
ATCAAGATGGAAATCACTGGGTTATAAACGGCCGTAAAACTTATATCACCGGAGCAAACGGAGCCTCTGTTGGAATAATTATGGCAAAATCCGAACAGGGAGCGTGCCTGTTTCTAACCGAGCTGCCTCACCCTAATATAAAAATTGAACGCGTATTAGATACTATAGACAACTCTATGCCAGGAGGACACTCTCAAGTCTTGATTGACAATTTACGCCTTCCAGAAAATCAAATGCTTGGCAATCCAGGCGATGGCTTTAGGCTGGCCCAAATCAGACTAGCCCCTGCCCGGCTTTCACATTGCATGCGCTGGACAGGTATGGGCATTAGAGCGCATGAAATCGCAACCGATTATGCCTGTAAACGCGAGGCCTTTGGCAAATTGCTGATTGATCATGAAGGCGTTGGCTTTATGCTTGCTGAAAATCAAATCGATTTGCGCCAATGCGAACTCATGATTGATTGGTGCGCCGATGCTTTGGATTTGGGCGAGCACGCAAACGTCGAAAGCTCAATGGCAAAGGTTGCCGTATCGGAAGCTCTATTCCGTGTCGCAGATCGCTGCGTTCAAGTCATGGGCGGCTCAGGCGTTTCAGGAGACACAATTGTCGAGCAATTCTTTAGGGAGATAAGGGCTTTCCGAATTTATGATGGACCGACAGAGGTGCATAAGTGGTCACTCGCCAAAAAACTTAAGAAAGCAACACTCGCCAAAAACTAACTTTAAACGCCCACCATTCCCGCAGTTGTAGCACCATCTATATTATATGATGCGCCAGAGATAAAGGCAGCTTCATCGCTGGACAGGTAGGTTACAAGGCCAGCAATTTCTTCCACGCTGCCCATACGATTTAAGGCGGCCATGCCTTCAAATTGAGCGCGTACAGCTGCTGAGTCTTCAGCGCCTTCGATGATTGACGAAATCATTTCGGTTTCAACAACACCTGGGTGAATTATATTACAACGGATTTTATAACCTTTGCTTGCGCAATGAACGGCGACTGATTTACCAAGGGCAATATGAGCCCCCTTGGCTGTGGAATAAGTCACATAATTTCCCAATGGCCAATGACCATTCATGGAGCTATTAATGACAATAGAGCCTGTCGCTCCGCCTGGATTCTCTTTCATTAAGTTAACGGCCATTTGAGTTGTCAACATAGCGCCGGTCAAATTGATGCCAATTAGATTATTCCAATTATCCACCTCAATAGTCTCAATATCCGCATCGCCAATTTCAGTGCCCGCATTAGCAAAGGCAATGTCTAGGCGTCCAAACTCAGATTTTATATGTTTGGATATTTTTTTATATCCGTCGACATCCGTAACATCATGCTTGAAAAAGGTCGCTCCCGTTTCACTTGAGATAGCCATACCCGCCTCTTCTTTGCGGCCCGTAAATACGACTTTCGCGCCTTCGCTTATAAGTCTGTGCAATGTGGCTTTACCAATTCCCGATGTGCCGCCGGTTATAAAAGCGACTTTGTTTTCAAAACGCATATTCTTACCCTTTAGACTTTTTCATATTCAATGTTTAATTCAAGAACGCCCCTTAAAAGTACGCTTGGCAAATAGACCAAATCGCCTTGCGATGTGTCGAGCTTAATATTCTTCAGGCGTTTTAGCAGGATAGGAAAAGCGATTTGTAGCTCCCTTCGGGCGAGCTGGGCTCCGATACAAGTATGTATACCGGCTCCGAATGCCAAATGCTCTTTGGCGTTTTCACGTGTGAGGTCAAACGCATCAGGATTATCGAACTTTTCTTTGTCACGGTTTCCTGAACCGAACCGTATCATTAAAAGTTCATTCTTCTTAATTTTAACGCCTTCGATTTCGGTGTCTTCGGTTGCAACGCGCCACATATTATTTGTCGGTGACAGATAGCGCAAAGTCTCTTCAACGAAATTATCGACTAAGCTGGAATCATTTATTAGGACTTGCATTTGTTCGGGGTTTTTAAGCAAATAATATAGCCCGGCCGTCAAGGTATGCGCCGTAGTCTCATTTCCGGCAACGAGCAATTGCTGTAAAATGGAGAGCAATTCCTCATATTCCATTTTACGATTATCACCCTCTTCCGACAAATCCGCATGGACAAGATCTGAAATGACGTCTTCCGTTGGATTAGCTCTTTTTTCTTCAATGACACCGACAAAATATTTCTGAAATTCAACGACTGTGCGTGCGGCCCATAGGCGCTGAGGTTTCTCGGCAATTCCGCTCAGTTGTACAATAAACGCATTTGACCACTCTTCAAACTTGTCGAATTTTTCCCGGGGAACACCGAGCGCATCGGCAATCACGAACATCGGCAATTTATTTGCAAAGCCGCTTTTAAACTCTAACTTACCTGATTGCGGTAAATCATCGATAAGTTCATTTATAAGGGCTTCAAAATATTGAGTCATTTGCAAAACGCGCTTGTAAGAAAACGCTTTCATGCAAAGCTTTCGATAACGCGTATGCTCTGGCGGATCTGCTGTTAGCATTGTATCTTTTATAATCCAGCCCTCTTTCTGGATTGCAACCTCATCTGGGTCTTGCTCGGTCGCGGCCCCTGAACTGAGCTGGTCACCAAAATTATTCGAGAAAAGTTTAGGTTTTGCGCAGACCTTTCTGACCAACTCATATGTATTGACAAAAACAACTCCCATATTTTCATCGCGGAACACCGGCGCCTCATTACGCAACCTCGCGTAAAAAGGATGAGGGTCTTGAAGAAATTCGGGGTCCGTCGTATTGACGGCTGATAATGGACAAGTTGCTAAATCAAGGCTGGTATCGGACATAAACTTCCCATTTATAACATTGTTTTAAATGATATAAGCACAAATCAAGCCTCCAGTAAGCTAGTATTTTTTCCTAGTTACAGAAACGCTCAAATAATGGACAATAGATTAAACAATGGGGAATTATATGCTTGAAAATAGAAAGCTCATTTTGAAAAACCGTCCTCAAGGCACACCCAAAGAGACGGATTTCGATTTAATAAGTGAAGCGGTTCCTAAAATATCAGAGGGTGAGATATTGGTCAGAAATCACTATATCTCATTGGATCCAGCACAACGCGGCTGGATGTCAGACGTCCCCTCCTATATGCCGCCCATCCCGCTTGGAGAAAGCGTAAGGGCCACGACAGTTGGTAAAGTCCTAGAGAGTAAGAATTCAAACTTTGCAGCCGGGCAATGGGTACTGGGCCTGAACGGCGTTGAAGAATATTCACGCGTCGCGGAAGGTGGTTTCACGGCCCCTATTGACGCGAGTATCGTTCCCTCGCCTACAAACTTTTTATCTATTTTAGGAGCTGTTGGCCTGACAGCTTACTTTGGTCTTCTCGATGCCGGGCAACCGAAAGAAGGTGAAACCGTCCTGGTTAGCGCAGCGGCAGGAGCCGTTGGCTCCGCAGTCGGGCAAATCGCCAAGATAAAGGGCTGCCGCGCGGTTGGTATTGCAGGCGGCTCTGTTAAGTGTAAACGCTTGATAGAAGAATATGGGTTTGACGCAGCAATCGATTATCGCGGCAAAAGCGTCGAAGCGCTTGATGCCGCGATAAAAGAAGCCGCTCCGAAGGGCGTTGATATTATCTTTGAAAATGTTGGAGGCGATATTCTGGATGCCGGAATTTTAAATCTGAACGAGCATGCGCGTGTCGTATTATGCGGCCTCATCTCAGAATATAATTCCGATCCCGTTGGAACAAAAAACCTATGGCAGCTCATTGTAAAACAGGCTGTGATAAAGGGATTTCTAATACGTGACTACGCGCCCAGATTTGCTGAAGGCGGGGCTGTCATGGCGGGCTGGATAGCCGAAGGTAAATTAAATCATCGGGAACATATTGAAACCGGTATAGAAAACGCATTTGAGGCCTTTATGCTATTGTTCAGCGGCGGGAACCAAGGCAAGCTTATACTGGATGTGAGCCCGGCAGATTAGAGATTAACTATGCCGCTCCTTAATCGACAATGGCTAATTGCCGGCAATCCAGCAGGGCGTCCCGTTTTAGAAGCGGACTTCGAATTAATTGAGACTTCTGCTCCTGAACTGACGGATGGACAGGTCCGCGTTAAGGTCGACTATCTTGAATTCACGCCATCTCTAAAAGGACAAATGGAGAACCGTTTATCCTATGCAGCGGCAACACAGCAAGGACAGGTCATGCGAGGGCGCGGGATTGGCCGTGTCATTGAAAGCCGCTCGAATGAATTTGCAAACAATGATATCGTTCATGGATATTTGGGCTGGCAGGAATATTCCACAAGACATGAAGACGATATAAAAAAATTACCAGATGATGATTTTACTCGCTTTCATCTAGGTCCGCTGGGCTCCACGGGTAAGGCAGCATATTTTGGTTTCTTTGATGCCGGAAAACCCAAAATGGGTGACACAGTCATAATTTCGGGAGCCGCAGGCGCGGTAGGGTCAATGGTTGGACAGATGGCCAAAATCACAGGCTGCAGGGTTATCGGCGTCGCTGGTGGACCCAAAAAGTGCCGGCACCTTATCAGTAATTTGGAGCTAGACGGGGCCATAGATTATAAATCGGAAGACTTACATCTGGCTATGAAGACCCTCGCCCCAGATGGTTTTGATATTGTTTTTGATAATGTGGGTGGAGACTTTTTGGAGGCCGCATTAGGCAATCTGAACCTTGGAGCGCACATTGTAATTTGTGGTGCCATAACGCGCTACGAAACAGATGACCCGCCTCCGGGCCCCAAAAATTACTTTCAGTTGCTTCATAAACGCGCCACCATGCAGGGTATACTATCTCCCGATTATAAGGACCGGTTTCCAGAAGCCGACACGCACATTAGAAAATGGCTAGAGTCAGGAGAGTTTAAATATTTCGAGGATATTCAGCAAGGATTTGAAAATGCTCCTGCGACTTTCATGCGGTTATTTTCAGGCAAAAACATTGGGAAACAATTGCTTAAACTTTAAGGGCTTGGAGCCGGCTCACCCTTTTGACCTGTTTCGATAAACTTATCGATCATCTGATGCATTTGCCGCAAACGCGATTCTGTATATTCACTAAAATGGACGTGCCCACTGGCTGAAGACTTCATGCCCGTTTGGATATGTGGAATGTTACCAAAGTCCTGATCAAATACGATCTTAAGAGGCGCAGGACCGGGTTCTTGATCGATAAATCGATCTTCATATTCCAAGGTCACCTTTTGTGTCGCTTGCGGCGGCTTTTGCCCTTTATCCAATGGAACCATCCAGAAAACATCCATGATAGCCCCTTCAGGATTACCAGGCTCAGGTCGCCAGCGATAGACGAGCTTGGGACCATAGCCCGCCCAAAAGGTCATGTTCGGAAACATTCCATAGAGGATATAGTCGAGGACCTCAGAATCTTTAGCATGATCCACTGATAATCGCTCCCGCGCCTGATCAGCCAAAAGCGTTCGAATTCGAAAATCCTGAGGTAGATTGTCAATATCGACATCTTGAACCCGCGAGTCGCCCCGTTTGAGCATCAGCTCTATCTGCTGGGCTTGTGTGATTGGGGGGGCTACTGACGGAGACGCTGTCGCTGCCGCAGAAATTTGCCGAGAAATATAATTATTTAGAAAATCATATTGCGAGTTTATATCGGCAATTGCTGGTAATAATTGAGGGTGCGTTGTCTGGGAATGATGGCTCTCCATGAAAGGTTCAGCCGTAGTCTTCCAATTTGCTTTGACATGCTTTTCAAACCAAAATTCGCAATGTCGATTGTCCCAGTTAAACGGTGCTAGGTGCTCAATCATAGGACCCGCCCAGTCTTTAAAGTCTGGCGCTTTCGTGTCCATGTTGAAAAAAACGAAACCGCCCCATTCGGCAACTTTGGCTTGAGGCAATCTCGAATTTTCATCTGTCCATTGGGGCATATCCCACGCAATTGGGTTGCGAATGAGTTGTCCTTGATTATCCCAGGTTATCGCATGAAAGGGGCATTCAAATTCTGTTTTACGGCAATGATGGGTAATCAGTTTTCGGCCGCGATGTAGGCAAGAATTATGAAAGGCTTTAATGCCATTCTCCGTTCGCGTAATTATGAGTGAACGATCTCCGATTTCATACAGGTAACAATCAACGACATCGGCTATATCTTGAGACAGGCAGGCCATTTGCCATGTTCTCGGCCAAAGAAATTCATTTTCTAGATCATAAAATTCTTTAGACCAGTACCGCTCAACAGAGATCGGCTCTGTTCCGATGTCGCGCCGCGGCGCATGATTTAAAAAATCGGCTGCTCCTGTGCCGTCCGCAGAAATTATATCTGCGTAAGACTGTTCAGGTTTGCCGCTCAGTTTTGGTTCATCCATCAAGCTAAATACCCACCATCAACAGCTATATCAATGCCCGTTGAGAAACTCGATTCATCAGATGCTAGAAAAACAATTGCGTTAGCCGGCTCATTTGGCTTACCCAAACGTTGCATCGGATGAAGTGACGCAAATCCTTGAATGACATCCTCAGACTTACCCCCTGCATCTACACCCGCTTCAATATATCCATCAACCATTTCAGTATGAATGGCCCCCGGGGATATCGTATTGATGCGAACCTTATAAGCATTCTCACTGCAATGAAGGGCACAGGCTCGGCTTAACATCAACACCCCCGCTTTTGATGCACAATAGGCCGGCACAAATGATCCACCTCTATGCCCCATTGTCGATGCGACATTGATAATGGTCGCGCCGTCAACATTTTTTAGTTCCTTAATGCCGGCTTTTGTTCCCAAAAATGTTCCTTCGAGATTAATTGATATGGTGTGCTTGAAATCCTCAAGACTAAGGTCTTCAATCGGAATAGGAATACTGATACCCGCTGAATTTACGATTGTCGTTAATCCAGCCATTTCGGATTTTGCATGGTCAATCGCAGAGGACCAGCTCTCGGGGGAAGTAACATCTAGCTTCACGAAACTAAGTTCATCACCATATTCACTGGCAAAGGCTTCGCATTTTTCTATATTTATATCGCCAATAACGACTTGAGCGCCTTCTTCGATAAATCGTTTGGCCGTGGCCGCGCCAATCCCGCTTGCTCCGCCTGAGATTAGAGCTTTCTTCCCCGACATTCGTCCCATTGATTATCTCCTTTTAATGCATTCTGTTTAACTCAAACGCAAAGATGCTCAACTAGTATTTTATAGTTTTTAATAGAGTTTCTAAGCAGAACAGTTTTCCAACTTAACAGGAATTGAAATCATAATGTGAAAGGCTGAAATTTTGCCTTAGTTTTTTCCGCAATTTTGTACACGTTACGTGACTTATGTTTCGAAATCAGGCTTTGTCACATTAACTGAACTAACCGCGATTTCCCGCTGACAAGCACCTTATGCGTACGCCGCGGGCGTGACTAAATTCCATTCAGTCTTAGCCTCATGTCGGAATTTACGGAGCGTGTTTCTTGATATGAGATGACGTCTGAGGTTGAAGAGATTGTAGAATTTGGCATGTGCCGAGAGAAGTTTTTGAGCTTTATGAACGGATCGGAATTTCTGAGACTTTCGTTCTCTTCGCCTAATTGGAACGTGTGAGCATTCGGCGCGATTGTTCTTTCTCCCTCCGACGTCTTGAAGGTCTTCTAGCCCTATAAGTTTGAGAGCCGCTCCATAAGAGCCAAGCTTATCCGTCACAATCCGAGTGGGTTTAATGCCTTGGTTTCTGAGGAGTTTCCGCAATAAGCGCATGGCTGCTTTGGTGTTACGGCGCGATTGAACGACGACATCAAGTACAGTTCCTTCATCATCAACAGCTCGCCAAAGGTAAACCATCTTCCCATTTATCTTGGTATAGACTTCGTTTCAATGCCATTTGGTGCTAGGTGCCAGACAGGTGAGGGAGCTTCCGCTCGTGATTTTATTCGTTTGGCATAAACGGTTCCAGCCTTATCGACCCATCTTCGAATTGGTTCATAGGAGATATCGACGCTGCGTTCAGCCATTAGCTCTTCCACATCGCGAAAACTTAGATTGAATCTAAAATACATCCATACAGCGCGCCGAATAATATCAGGATGGAAGCGATGACAGGAATAGATTGATGCTTTCATGCTGGTCAATTAGCATAGAGCCGGAAAAGGGGAGTTAATGTGACAAAGCCCTTGCCGATACGAAAGCGAGAACGAAAAACGCAAAGGTTCAAGTCGATAAAAAGCGCGCAAAGGCTGCTTTCCATTTACGGCCCCCCTCTACAATCTCTTTAATCATCGCCGCCATTTAATCTCACGAAACACACTCCGAAAGTTCCGTAGCAT
>JBDVGI010000022.1:0-62027 GCA_039962885.1 Litorimonas sp.
CGTGATTAAAATTGAGGATATGAGCGAGACCCAGCGGCAAGCGTGGGTAACGCTTTTGGCGGATGGAGCTGTCTTTGCTTATTTTTGGTCTAAGACGACAATCGGACTGTCACCGAAACTTATTCATACGAATATGGATGAGTTTGGAGCCATTATCATTGGCGTCGTGATTGCGACAATTATCACCCATGCCGTGATTGCTTCAATCTTTGATATGCGTAGCCGCAAAGAGGCACATGAAAAGGATGAACGCGATATCGCCATTGAGCGCAAAGGCGCGCAGTGGGGTTATCATATTATGCAATGGGGTGTTGGCGGCGTCATTCTAACGATGCTGATGCATCACGGCATTGGGATAGATTATAAACCGCCTATCTCTATTCAAAAACCTGCCGAGATTATCTTTGCCCTCTTGGTGGTGAGTTATATCGCCGATTTGGCCAAGCAAGCTGTCATGATCACGGCCTATCAGGAGTAGCCTTATGAGTATTATGCCTGAATTAAAAAAAGACCTTATTGAGATTTTAAACAAACTCTCACTTCGAACGGTTATATCCTTATTAACGGCCGCATTATCAGGTGCTTTAATCTGGATATTAATTGACTTAAACCGCGAAGAAATGGCTGAAACGGGTCAATGGCTACCTCCCGAAAACGGCATTGGCCTATTAGCTCTTTGGTTTATTACTTATATGCTTTTTATATTTTTACCTCTCATCATACTTTACCGCAAAACAGGAAATGGCGGGATTGATGAGCGGGATGCCGATCTCTATCGTCAGACAGGGGCGAATGGATTTTGTATTTTACAGGTCCTGACATTCTTAGCCTTATTTTGGTATATGCGTCATGATGATGGGCTGCTTCTTTTTAATTCTATACTTGTGGCTCTATTGGTTTCCGTCGCCGTTTCTTCATTCATTCTATATGTGCGTTACCGCGCGATTAGCGCACCTTTGTTATCAACGGATGATGAATAATGGGCGGTAAAAAAACCAGTATTACGAACCAGATTAAACGCATCCGTTTGGCCCGCACAGAGCTGACTCAAGCGGGACTGGCTGAGCGCGTGGGCGCAACGCGGCAAACGATTATCGCGATTGAAGCGCAGAAATATGCGCCTTCCCTAGAGCTCGCCTTTCGTATAGCCCACGTCCTCGGCGAATCCGTAGAAGAAGTCTTCCAATTTGATTCAAGTCTTTGGGATTAAGCTTGGAAAAATTAATTTACGTGATTTACGGACACCACTCCTAGCGCCCTCTGTTCTTAAAGTAGTAGTGTAGTGTTTACTTATTAGTTGTATTGAGCGCCCTTTATTGGCGAGTTTAGATCGCTCAGAAATTGATTCAGATAATAAGCAGATTATCTAATGGGTGAAATCATAGTGACACTAGACGTGATGCTGGCGCGCCGAAAAGTGAGGTCTAAGGACTTGGCTGCCCATGTGGGAATCACCGAAGCCAACATTAGCCAGCTCAAATCTGGTAAAGTTAAAGGCGTGCGGTTTGAAACGCTTGCTGCTATTTGCGAATTTTTAGAGTGTAAACCCGCAGATATTCTCGATTACAAGCCTGACCCTGAGGAAGGGTCCAAACGCTTTGAATAGAAAGGGCGCTTAAGTGCTTTCGGAGATATTTAAGGTAAGGCTGGATTGAAGGTGAACGCCCTTTATTGGACGAGTTTACGACGCCCTTTTAAATTTTCCTACGCCAGCATAGGATGAATATTGTATTCAAGAAGATTGGCTATTAATACGTTTAATCACTCTATCCGCAGCTCTTAAAATTATTTGAGGCATTTGCATTTCTAAATAATGAGTTCCTCCAACAATTTCTTCATAGTGAGCATTTTCCCCGATTGCATTGACAAGGGTTTGAGCATCTTCTTTTGCAACCAATGTGTCTAGTGTCCCATGAAGCACTTCGATTGGAATATTTAAGTTTTTTAATTCTTCTAATAAAGGACCGATTTGTACTCTCCGCCCTTTAATTTCGGCTCGCATATGCTGTAATCGCCGAGGGGTAATTGGTTTTAAGAAGTCGAACTTATCGAAATCGACAATTGCTTTAGCATAATTACGAGGTTCACTAATAAGTGCGGCTCCCGTTACAACGCCTTCTATATCATCTGGGTAATTTAAAGCAGCTTTAAGAGAAATTGCTCCTCCATAGGACATTCCTAATAAAAGAGTCCGTTTATCGCTTAGAAAAGGCTCTACTATTTTGACTTGTTCATTAAAGTTTAAAACAGGGGTATCATGCGGTTTTCCATACCCTAAACGATTTACAACCACAGTTTCCAAACTATTCGGGGTTAATTGCAATAACCTTTTAAAGAGAAACGTCTGGCTTGGTGCGCCAGGTATACAAATTAACCTCCATTTTGCATGTTTTTGCCTAGAGATAATTGCATCACCCTCAAAATTCATATTTGGGATTGAAAATGTAATATGGTTATAATCTGAAGACATAATGTTAGCACTATAACAAGGAAACTGTTTCTTCAGCTAGAAATTCTTTTGTTCATTTTTGGAGGGACGCGGCAATTAGCGAGCGCCCTTTATTGGACAAACATCACCTCTAGTTTTTGCCCAAGCAAACCAATTTCTTCTAACGTTCGCTACCCCCTGCATCATGATCTTGCCAGGCATATGGCATGGGGTTTGGCCATTCTAGGTGTTGCGCGATTATATGGGGCAGGGTGGCCTGTCCGATTATGGCGCCGACTTCGCGGTTGAAAGTTCTAGATTTATTTGAGAACTGTCCGAGCTTGGGCAAGCCGTGCGTTTCGACGGCAACCCAAACGCGGCCTTGGGTGATAAGAAACGATATAGCTGCGCGTTTTGTATCCAAAGCTTGCTGTAAATCGGCGTATAAATTATTAAACCGCATGACGCGTTCTGGGTCTAAGAATAAATGGGCCAAAGTATGATCATCTGTACTGACTTTGAAATGCTTATTAAACTTCAGGCTGGCGGTTTTAATTTTTTCTAATTTTTGAGGCGCTCCGTGTTTGATGCGTTCAAACGGCCCAGAAAAGCGGTACGTGCGGCGCGAGGTGATAAGGATACGGTTGTCTGAATCAAAATTCTCAATGTCAAATTCCAACATCAAACCCTCAAAGACTTGGACAGTGTGTGTACGTGTGCGTGTGCGGCCTTTATTGTCGGTATAGGTTTCTGTTTCCGTACGCGTGAGGCGGGTGCCAATGGATTGCAGATTAATGGTCTGGTTGGTTACAGGGCCAAGGCCAGACAGATAATGTATATCTTCATAACGGCCCAGCAAGCCCGCTTGGCGAAAACTCTGCAAGCTCGCTGCATGGGTATGGCTGACATCATAGATATTTAAACCAATCGCTTTTTGCATGTAATCGCCAAGTTCAGATTTGGCCGCTCGCAGGGTTTTGTTTTTTTTGCGTGCCACAGAATTTGCCGCTAGAAACCCAATTGCGCTTGCGGCAAGAGCGGGAAATAACGTCTGCTGCGATACAGTATATAATCCGAACGCCGCGCATCCCCCGCCAATAAGCACAAGGGTTTGGATGATGTTCCAAGGGTGTTTCTTCGCGCCAATTTTTGTTTGCAAGGGCGTGATTTCGGTTTCAAGCTTTGAGCCAAGTTGAGCCTGAAACGCTTGGGTTTGCGCGGCGAATATCTCTGTTGGCCAATCCCCCTCAAGCCGCTTATGTGTGGTGCGTTTACTGGGCATTCGAAAGGCTTGTTAAGTTGCAAGACATAAAGCGGCTATCCATTGGGCTGTCATAATATTTATCAATGTCTTGAAAGCCCAAGGCCTGGTAAACTGTGTTGGCGTGATACAGGCCGTGATCTGTGTCCAGATACATGTCTTTGTAACCAAATGCCTTGGCAAATTGCATGGCCTTTTGTGTGAGTTTAAGTCCAAGACCATTTCCGCGACCATCAGGGCGGCAATAGAGCCGTTTTAATTCACAAACTTCAGTGTCAAAAGGTTTTACCCCGCAAGCTGCCACAGGTTTGCCATCTATTTTTGCGAGATATAACGCATCATAGGTGTGCGGGAAGTCAGCAAATTCTGTCTGAGTGCCTTGAAAACTTAAAGACTGTCCTAAATAGGCTTCGATGAATGTAAGGTATTCGGTGAAGATAGATTTTACAGCCTGAATGTCCTCAGGTGAGTTGGCTAGCGTAATTTGGACATTTGGATGCAGGCTCATAGGCTTTGCTAGCGCGTCATTGACGTTGGGGCAAGCTTTGCCGCTAATATGTTAAACTCCCAAGACGGGGTTGCTAAAGACGGGACCACTAAAGACGGGGCGACTAATATAAAATTAGGCTCCGACGACGAGTTCAAGACGGTCGAGTAATGCATCATTAACATCTCCCGTTTCAGGCAAATCGTTGGCCTTCTCAAATGCGGTAATGGCTGCGCGTGTGTTTGGTCCAATAGCTCCGTCTGCTGTTCCGACTTCATAACCAAGCTCGGCTAGGTAGCTTTGCACTTGGCGCACACGTTCTATCTCAACGCTTTTTATGGCGGGGGTCCACGGGACATTTCGGAAGATACCATTAACCTCGGAATTTACAGGCCGAGGGGTAAAGGCCGCTATGCGAGCATCTGCGGCGCTAATTTGTTCAACACTTAATCCCTTTGTAATCAAGCTTGCGCGTTGCTGTGCAATTTGATCACCTTGATTTGCGGCGATGTTGTACCAAAAATAAGCTGTCTCTAAATCTCTGTCGACGGGATTTCCTGACTCGGCTAATACAGCAAGATTAAATTGAGAGTCGACAACCCCGTGCTGGGCGGCTTGTTCAAACCATCCTCGTGCAGTGGTCACATTTATATCTACGCCGCCGCGGCCATCTGTATAATATAGGGCAAGGTCATGCATGGCCACGCGGTGTCCGCTTTTGGCGGCGCGCTCTGTGAGCTGGCGGGCTTGAACTTCATCGCGTGTTACACCTTTACCGATCTCATATAGCTTCGCCAAACGATATTGGGCGGCAGGTAAGTTTTGTGCAGCTGATGCACGAATGAGTTTGACCGCCTCATCAACATTGTTTGATTTTAGATAGGCCGTACCGAGTTGATGTTGTGCAATCGGATTGCCAGCTGCCGCTGCGGTTTCAAGAGTTGCGGCCTGATTATTCGTGATGTTAGGGACAGCATTTTCAGCATATTGCCCGATTGGATTTTCCGTGGGGCCGCCAAGTTTGTGGCTGGCTTCATTGGCTTGACCGAAGACTGTATCGTCGGCGTCCTCGCTAGAGCTTTGCGCTTCACTTTGGGCCACTTTGTTTGGAATCGCAGAATATTGCCCGCCTAAGATTATTTTTCCAGCAAAGAGGGTTAAAAGAGCAATCGCGCTACCGACCAATAAGAACCGTAAATTACGACCCGACAAAGGCGTTTTTGGTAAGGCGGTTTTATGGCGTTTGCCGTTTGTATTCGTGGGTGTGCCGATACGTTCTGCACGAAGCTCATTATCTGCATAAGCTGGATCAGAATATGGCAAGGATGGTTCCACATAACCATCATCTACATAACTATCATCTTTGACATCTATGTTATGCGTGGGCAAGGCATCACGCAGTGACTGGTGGGACGATACCTGCGGCGCAGAGGTTTGTTGGTTTTGCCCCTGTGTGGCCATAGGAGGTAAATCGGGCACGGCTGGCAGATGCTCAGTTGCAACAGCTTGCGCGGAAATAGGTGCGTAGGGTTGGTTAGATGTGTCAGGCTTGACATCTATATTGGGTTGGGTGTGGGCTATGTGGTTTGGCTGAACCATAGCTGCAAGATTTTGTTGAGCGGCGACTTGATACGCTGCGGGGTCAAATTCTGGCGGAATATGGCTGTCGATTACGGGCGCTGGCTCTTCGGCAGGTGTAACCGCTTTGCTGTAAGGGTTCAAATCCGTCACGGCAGGCGTAAAAGCGTCATTAATAGGAACAACATTTGTTGGATTAGCAACAGAAGGCTCCGTAGGCACGGTTTGCGCCGTTGTGATATTCGTTGATGTCGGTAGTGGCGGCGCGAGATTGGTAATCGGGAGACGACTATCGTATAATGGGTTGCCGCCTGAGGCTGCATTTTGCATATCCGCTAGATGTTGCTCAAGATTACTTAAGCGGCTTTGCAGTGTTTGAATATGCTCTCCGAGCTGTTCATGATCGTCATTGGAGCTATTATTTGCAGGTGTGCGGCTAGATATATCCACGATGCGTTGATCTACATCATTGCGGAATGCTTCAAATTCGGCTTGCGTGTCTAGCGCGATTTCAGAGATTTTTTCACCCATATGGGTGTCTATACGGCTTTGGCGTTGGTCTAACTCACCCGCAAAATTTTCAATTTTTTCGCCTAATACCTCAAGAGCGGCAGCAGTGTCGTCCTCTATGGTTTTAATATTTTCGGCCAACTGTGTTGTTTTATCATCTACAGTCTTTTCAAGCTTTGTCTCAACCGCTGTAATGGCCGCGGTTCTGTCGGCTTTATCTGCGGTAAACCGAGCTTCAAGCGCTGTTGCAAGGTTAGCTAAGTGGCGATTGACTTTGCTCAGAGCCTCGGATTGCGCAACGTTTGCGAGCGTTAGGCGCTCATCAGCGCGGCTTAAGGCAGCCTGAATTTCATTCATATCAGATGATGATACAGCCTGTGATAAATCTTTGGTGATTTCCGCTTGGCTCTGACCCATCATCCCAGAAAGCTTTTTATTCAATGCGGTGATTTGGCGGGTAAAAGCGGCCTTTTGCTTTGTCTGACTAGCTTTAGATTGAGATTGTAGAGTGTTAACGAGCAGTTCTAAGGCTTTGACGTTTTTGCGGGTGGTCGCATTAACGCGCTTAAGCCGTGTTTCCACTTGGATGAGCTGCTGTTGGAGTGTCTGCTTTTTAGGAGCTGTTTTGACTGTGTTTTTAACGGCTATGTTTTTAGAGGCAGAGCTCTTTGAGACAGGGCCTTTAGGGCTGGGGGCTTTTTTAACCACGCCTTTTTTAACCACGCCTTTTTTAGCCGCGCCTTTTTTTGCACCCTGCTTTTTTACGGCCTGTTTTTTGACAGTCGGTTTTATGGCTTTAGGTTTGGATTTTAAAGATGTGGAAGCAGCAGCCATATGACAGTAGTTTTCCCAAATACAAATGCGAACCGTACGTACGACTCACACATCCTCTGCAGAATGCTTCTCTAGATAAGCCTGAACGTAGTTAATACGGAGTTAAAGTGTTAACCTTTTTAGTAAAATTCTAGCTCTTTATAGCTTTAAGGGCATGAGAACGGAGTATTTGAATGAATTTAACAAGCTTTTCTTGACGTTAACGTCAACGTAAGGGTATGAGATGCTATGAAATTTTCTCTGACTGAAACATTCGACTACAGCGACCAAGACAGCCCGTCAGACGCCAGTCAAAATAACCCGCCTGAGGCATTTTGGGGTATTCGTGATTTTGCCAATATGTTCGAAGTCACCCCGCGGACAATCCGTTTTTACGAAGATAAAGGCTTGCTGAGCCCTAAACGCGATAAGAATGCTCGAATTTTTGACCGCCTTGACTATGCGCGCTTTGAAAAAATTATGTGCGCAAAGCGTCTTGGGTTTACACTGGATGATATCAAGGAAGTTCTTGATGTCACGGATGGTCGTATAAGTTCCAGCAGTGAGCTTTTGCGCCGCAAGCGTAATTTTGAGACCGTTATTCGTGGTCTGCAACGCCGCCGCGAGGATATTGATAATCTGTCGCGTGATATGGCTGAGATTTGTAAAGTGATTAGCCGCCATGTCGAATCTGTGACATCTGTAGCAGATGATATTGAAGTGGCGGATTTAGCCGCCGCATACGACGCTCAATTCCGCCGAAGTCTTGCTGATGATTTTGGATTGGACACGCCAGTTCCCACGACAGAATACCCCGTTACGTAATAATTATTAAAGCCATAAGGACAAACTATGCCAATTTATAACGCTCCCATCCGTGACATGAAATTTGTTATGCAGGAAATGCTCGATGTTGAATCTTTGACTAAATATGAGCAATTTGCTGAAGCTGACACAGATACGCTTGATGCTATTCTTGAACAAAGCGCAAAATTTGCTAGCGAAGTTCTCGCGCCGCTCAATGTTGTTGGGGATCATGAAGGCTGTAAGCGCCATGAAGATGGCTCCGTTACAACGCCAACGGGCTTTAAGGAGGCTTATAAGCAAGTTGTTGAAAACGGTATGATGGGTTTGTCTGAGTCTCCTGAATTTGGCGGCATGGGTATGCCAAGCCTTTGGAGCACGGCAACTGGTGAAATGCAATCAGCCGCAAATATGGCATTTGCTATGTATCCAGGCCTGACAGGCGGCGCGGTGAAAGCCATTAAGATTGGCGGCTCACCTGAGCAAAAAGCAACATATTTACCTAAAATGATATCGGGTGAATGGACGGGGACAATGAACCTTACGGAACCGCATTGCGGAACGGATTTAGGGCTTTTGAAAACCAAAGCTGTTCCCAATGGCGACGGTACTTATAAAATTTCAGGTCAGAAAATCTTCATCTCCGCAGGCGAGCATGACATGTCTGAAAATATCATTCATTTGGTGATTGCCCGTATCGACGGCGCGCCCGCAGGCGTGAAGGGCATTTCGCTATTTATTGTTCCAAAGTTTAAATTGGACGCGGATGAAAACCCTGGTGAGCGTAACCCTGTGACGTGCGGCTCTATTGAAGAAAAAATGGGCATTCATGGTAATTCGACATGTGTGATGAATTATGATGAGGCTGAAGGCTATCTTATTGGTGAAGAAAACCGCGGCCTATCCGTTATGTTTGTTATGATGAACGAAGCGCGCATGGGCGTTGGCATGCAAGGTCTTGCACAATCTGAAGTCGCCTATCAAAATGCAGCCGTCTATGCCAAAGATCGTCTTCAGGGCCGCTCGCTAACTGGCGCAAAAAATGAAGGCGGCCCCGCTGATCCGCTAATCGTACATCCTGATGTGCGCCGTATGTTGATGGAAACACGCGCCTTTAATGAGGGCGGGCGCGCGTTAATCTATTGGGCGACATTGTTAGAAGACTTAGAGCATCTTCATGAAGATGAAAGCGTGCGGGAAAAATGTGATGACTTACTAGGTTTGCTCACGCCTGTGATTAAAGGTTATTTGACAGATAAAGCCATGGCAACGACAATCGATTGCCAGCAAATCTTTGGCGGCCACGGCTTCATCGAAGAATGGGGCATGAGCCAATTTGTACGCGATACACGGATTGCTTTAATCTATGAAGGCGCAAATGGCGTCCAAGCGCTCGACCTTGTTGGTCGTAAGCTCGCTCGTAAAGGTGGTCGCGCGTTGATGTCGCTCAATGCTGAGATGGATGAGTTTTTGGCTGAACATAAAGGCAATGATAGTGTTGCTGAATTTATGAGCGGTCTTGATGAGGCGAAAAAACAGCTCACCGAAGGCACTATGTGGCTCATGCAAAACGGAATGACCAATCCTGATAATGCCGGTGCAGGCTCTGTGGATTACATGCACATGATGGGCCTAACAGCATTGGCCTATATGTGGGCGAAGATGGCAGTCGTTGCACAGGCGGCAATTGACGGTGGATCAAATGATGAGTTTTATAAAAATAAGCTGATTACAGGCCGGTATTTTGTTCTGCGTATGCTTCCACAAATAGGCGCGCATTTAGCGAAAATGAAAACAGGCGCAGAGCCGCTTATGGCGCTTGATGCAGCCGCGTTTTAAAACTAATTATTTAAACCCGCGCGTATGTGTGCGGGTTTTGTTTTATTTAAAAGAATAAACTTTTTGGATATATGCATTTATGCCCGCATTAGATTTTAAAAACCCAGACTGGTATGACGAGGAAGACATCAATATTTTCCGCGAAGCTGTGCATGGGTTTTATGCCCGCGAAATGGCACCTCATAGTGAGAGCTTTCGCAAGAATAAAATGGTCGATCGCAAGTTCTGGAATATGGCAGGCGAGATGGGTTTGCTAAATTGTGCGATCCCCGAAGAATATGGCGGGGGCGGGGGCGATTACCGCCACGAAATGATTGTGATGGAAGAACTTGTCAAAGCCAATGTCGACGGCTTTGGGCTCTCGCTTCATAACGCGATTGTTGCGCCCTATATCTTGCATTACGGCAGCGAAGAACAAAAGCAAAAGTGGCTCCCAAAAATGGCTAGCGGCGAACTTGTCGGCGCAATTGCTATGAGTGAGCCAGGAACAGGTTCAGATTTACAAAATGTAAAAACCAATGCCAAAAAAGATGGTAATGGTTGGGTCATTAATGGGTCTAAGACTTTCATCACCAATGGCGGAACGGCGAATATAATAATCGTTGTGGCCGATACGGGCGGTGAGGGTAAGCACTCTAAATCCTTATTCGTCATTGAAACAGACGGGCTTGAAGGTTTCCGCCGCGGGCGTATCCTCGATAAGCTTGGTATGGACGCACAGGACACAGCCGAGCTGTTCTTCGATAATATGAAAGTCCCTGCCGATAGCTTGCTTGGCTCTGAAACGGGTCACGGTTTTATTCAGCTTATGAAAGAGCTCCCGCAAGAACGCCTGAACATTGCTGTGCAAGGGACGGCACAAATGGAAGCTGCGCTGAATATGACAATTGAATATGTCAAAGAACGCCGCGCATTTGGCAAGTCAATTATGTCTTTCCAAAACACACAATTTGAATTGGCGGAATGTAAGACGATTGTACAAATCGCTAAGACTTTCACCTATGATTGCGCGGCTAAACACCTTCGTGGAGAGCTAGATACGGTCACGGCGTCTATGGCAAAATATTGGGTGACAGATAAAGAATGCGAAGTCATTGACCGATGCTTGCAATTGCATGGCGGCTACGGGTTTATGAATGAATACCGCATCTCTCGTATGTACCGCGATAGCCGCGTGCAGAAAATATATGGCGGCACAAATGAGATCATGAAAATGGTTATTGCGCGATCACTCTAAGGATATAAAATGACAGACCTTGTAACCTACACGCTGGCTAATGGCGTTGCCACAATCGCTATGGATGACGGGAAGGCCAATGTGCTCTCGACCGACATGATTGCGCAACTTAACGCGGCTTTTGATAAGGCCGAAGCGGATAAGGCTATTGTCATTCTGACGGGGCGCGAGGGTATGTTTTCTGGCGGGTTTAACCTTAAAGAAATGCAGGCCGGACCCAATGAAGCTATGGCACTCACATCTAAAGGCTCAAAACTCGCGCGCAGAATTTTAGCCTTTCCGAGGCCCGTTATTGCGCTGTCTACAGGACACACCATTGCGATGGGCGCGTTTTTAATGCTTGCCTGTGATTACCGTATGATCGAGGACGGGGATTATAAAATCGGTCTTAATGAGACGATGATTGGCATGACCATGCATAATTTTGGCATAGAGCTAGCTCGTTATCGTCTGCCGAAACATTACTTTAACCGCTGCGTTTTTAATGCAGAAATTTTCAACCCTAAAGGCGCCATGTATGCAGGATTCTTTGACCGCGTCGTCCCTGCTGAACAAATGGCTATGGCGGGGCCAATGGCAGGACAGATGTTTGGGCAGTTAAATGCAGATGCGTTTAGAAACACTAAATTACGCGCACGCAAGGCAGATTTTGCTGTCCTAGATCAAGCCATAGAAGATGACCTTGACCCTATGAAAATTCACGCGGTTTAACTGGTTCATTCAGTGAGCGCTTACCCAGAGCCAATCCGCCGTGATTATGCTATGGCTGATGGCACAATGTCAGCTATTCATTTTGGCCGCGTCCAGAACCCGCTTAAGGTCGTATTTTTACATGCCAACGGGTTTAACGGCTATGTCTATAAAGATATATTTGAAGCCCTTGGCGTGCATGCCTTGGCGCTAGATCTGCGCGGGCACGGCTTCACACATTTGCCGAAAAATATCGACAGGCTAACGAATTTTTATATCTTCAGAGATGATGTGGTCGAGTTTTTTAACCGCCATATTGATCGCCCTGTTGTTTTAGGCGGACATAGCCTTGGCGCAGTTTCAGGCATATTAGCGGCGCCGAAAATTCAAGATAAGCTGAATGGCTATGTCGGTTTTGACCCTGTTAGTTTACCAGGGTCGGCTCGGCTTTTGCTGAGTGTTCCGGGCGGACGTTCTTATGCAAAAAAACATTTTGCGCTTGCGAGAAATGCAGGCCGTAGAAAATCGGCATTTGAATCCCATGATGAGGCATTTGCGCGCTATAAAAATCGCGGCGCGTTTCAGGGTGTTCCTGACCAAATTCTACGGGATTATTTAACGGGCGGCTTGGCGCTTGGGAATGATGGAGCATATCATTTATGCTGCGATCCGTCATGGGAGCAAGCCGTTTTTGTCGCGCAAAACCATAACCTCTATAAAGCGGTTCATGCGCTGCCTGACAATTCACATATAATATATGCAGGCAAATTTAACGCCGTGAGCACAGCAAGAACGCGCGGGGTTGTTCAGAAAAATCAACCCAATATGACTGTAAGTTTTGATAAAGACCTTGAACACTTGTTCCCGCTACAAGAGCCTAATTTAGCCGCGCAAATTTTACAGGGAACTTTAGCCCAAGCGAGTTATAAATGATTGGCTAAATTACGGCGTAAGGTCTTCGCGGATAAAAGGCTGCAAGACTGCGAGCTGTGCCTCATTGGCTTTTGTGAGTTTACGATCTTTTAAATTAAATAAGCATCCATTCACCACAGAGCTGGACAGACACTCACCTGTAACGGCATCATTAAAGTTATGCAAAAATGTGCGTGTATAGCTGTTCGCGGCTAAGATGGCTGATCGATATTCGTAAGCATCGCCTTGGCAAGGGTCTTTATGAAATACAATGTAAATCTCTAATACCGCGGCTGACCCATGCCCTGCTTGATAGCTAGCGTCAAATAGTTCTGGCCAACCATGAGAGAACCACCCTGCAGTGGATGTAGAGCGACCAAAGACAGCTTCGGGGGTCGCAAACCCTGCGGCATTCATTTCCGCAGCCGTAAACACACCTGCCCCTAACGGAGCAAGACCGAGAGTGTCAAATGTGCTGCTATTATGACCTATATGCGGGGTTTGGATATCTATATTTCGGGACATAGCAGGCTGCGGCGGGCTATCAGGACAGCTTGCAGATACAGAGATGGCATTTTTAAGAAGGCGTTTGGGCCAAGCAAAAGTTTTGTAATTACGAAGGTAAATATGCTCTATTGTTTCGACTTGTGTGGCCGCGATACGGTCATCAGTATGATACATGATATGGCACAAGGTGATGGTTTGATCTTGCACAGATAAAACGGCGCTCATGATCTTTAAGGGATCGCCTGGCCGAGCTTCACCAAGGTATTTAATGTGTAGGTTTTTAACGCGCACAGAACTTTGCGCGTGAGGTTTAAAGGCATTCACAAGGCCAAGTTTGATAAATATGAATTGCCGAGCCTGAGAGAATTTGTTGACATAATGGCGCATATTTAAATGACCGAGTTCATCACATTCCCAAGCGCAACACTCCCCTGCCCATGTCAGGATAAATCCATCATTTGCAATGTTTGCCATATATTCGCTTAAGATTAAGCCGCGCAGGACGCGCATGTTCCGTAATGCTCGACTATGCTGTGTTTAATTGCGAAGCCGTCAGGTTTGCAATTTGCGTGATCATGGGCATGGCGTTCTTCAACTGTACGGCAAGTCTCGCAGATAAAAAATTCAGCGAGATGGCCATCATGCGAATGGTCACAGGTAATAAAGGCATTGAGGGCTTCGATACGGTGTATTAATCCCATTTTAGATAAAAAATCTAATGCGCGATAAACTGTCGGTGGTTTGGGGCTGCCAAGTTCTGGTTTCAGGCGAGCAAGCAAATCATAGGCTTTAACTGCGCCGCCATCTTGCATGATAAGTTCAAACACATGAGCCCGTAGAGGTGTAAAGCGCTCACCCGCGTCTCGGCATAGTTGGGCGGCGGTTTCAAGACGTAAATTAGCGTCTATGTGAGTGTTGGCCATCATATCCATAACATACCTTAACTTGCTTCTGCCCAAACGCCTAGAGGTAATTGCATGGGTAAATTTGGTTTTATAGTTTTAATGTTTTACCTTAATTTTTCAAATTACACCAAATTTGTATTTAAGAAAACGTCAATCGAGATAATTATTATCTGTCATGAAGCTTAGTAATGTTCATAAATTTTCTCCAATTAAAGCGTAGATAATTTATAAATTACGGGATAGATGCAAACTTATTCGCTTATGAATTTGTGAATTAAATTCTCGATAATTGCCGAAATTAGACTATGAATTATTTAACTTGCCGTTCTGTTCCGCGCCAAAATGACGGGCTTTAATTATATAAGCTATTGTTTCTATATGTGTATTTGGAATAAATATTTTTATTTCGATTCCGACTTGACGTAAACTTTTTGTTAATCTATCAAGCTGTGAAGAATTGGGGGCGTACCAATCTTTACATTGTCGCTATTAAGCGTTTGCAGAGGATAGATGTATCTATCGGTCTGTCGCATGATTCTATCTATTTTAGTAAATAGGTAATCGTGATTGTAAGGATAGATGTGCCTGAAGTTCGAATGAACCGCGTGTTCAATTAGGTGTATTTATGTGCGCTAAGGGGCTCGCATAATCAAATTACGTGAACGTAGCTGTATATCTACGGAGCATGTAAGGAGAGAGGCGCAAATGAAAAGAAGACTATTAACACTTATGTTGCCGATAGGCGCAGCTGTGACGGCTTTAGGATTTTCTATCCCCTCTGCCGCCCAAGATTTAGTGTACACACCGATCAATCCTTCATTTGGCGGCAATCCTTTTAATTCGGCACATCTCTTGGCGATTGCTAATGCGCAAAATGATTTTGAACCAGAGAGTGATGAGGACAGCACGCAGTCAGACCTTGATCGCTTTATTCGGTCTTTACAAAGCCGGCTTCTATCGTCGCTCTCCACGCAAGTCGCCAATGCCATATTCGGCGAAGATGCGCAGGATGAAGGTACGATTGTTTTTGGCGATCAAACAATTTCTTTTGTTCGTGGTCTTGACGGGATTGAACTGACCATCACCGAGGGAGATGGCTCCCAAACGGTTATTACGGTTCCAACCTTTACATCTACAGCAGGCGCAGTGACCGATACTTCGGCGCAACCCAGCACATCTGTTCAGCCGCTTACAGCCCCAGCTACGGCGACAGCTCCGAGTTCGTCGGTAACAGCATTTGGGCTTCCATCGACAGCAAGCCCGCAGGTTAATCAGACAACAGGATCAACATCTTTATTATCGCTACCGCCATTATCTCAGGGTTTCGGTCAACCGATTCAATAAGGCAGCGATTAATATCCATCAATTGCACACATTAACGGAGTGCTATTTTGTTAAACAAAGTATTTAAATATAGGCGGCGCAAAATCGTCAATTGGCTAATGGCAAGCAGCTGTGCAGTTATGATGAGCGCTTGCACGACTGTTCCAGCTTCACATGATTTTTTGACAAGTGAAGCAAAGGTGACGAAAATTACGAAGACACAATTGGCTTTAAAGGCTTTGTCGCCACCAGAAAATAAGGTGACCGTGGCGGTTTATAATTTCGAAGATAAAACAGGGCAATTTAGACCGTCAGAAACAGGTCAAACATTATCACGTGCAGTCAGTCAGGGCGGGGATGAAGTTCTTATCAAAGCGTTGCAAGATACCGGAAACCGAAGTTGGTTCACGGTAATTGAACGCTCTAATTTGAATAATTTGTTAAAAGAGCGTCAAATCATAACAGAGATGCGAGCTAGATATTTAGGCGAGACAAAACTTAATTCTAAAGCTCTGCCGCCGCTTTTATTTGCGGGTGTTATTTTTGAAGGCGGTATTGTTGGTTTTGATACAAATACGCTGACAGGTGGTGTGGCTGCGCGCTATCTTGGCATTGGCGGACAGACTGATTATCGCCAAAGTGTTGTCACCGTGCATCTGCGTGCGGTGAGTGTGAAAACAGGCGAAGTTTTAACGTCTGTCACAACGGAAAAAACAATTTCATCTGTTGGCATAGCTGCCAATGCTTTCCGTTTTGTGACGTTTGATAATTTATTAGAGGCAGATGCGGGTGTGACATCCAATGAACCGGGTTTACTTGCGCTGCGCCAAGCGGTTGAAAAATCTGTCTACGCGCTTGTCATGGAAGGGTCTGAGATTGGGCTGTGGAATTTCTTTGATAAAGCTGAAGGATATGCTCTGTTACAAGATTATAAATACGAGCGCGATGGAGTTCGGTTAAAAACAAAGCCGAACCCAAAGCTTGCGCAGGCAAAACCTGCTGGCCTTAAGGCAGCGGATCAGACCTATAAAAATTCTGTTCAAACATCAATTACAACAGAAGACACGCCGCAAATTAACGGTAATCAAATAAAAGAACCCGCCTCTAAACAGGCGCAGTTTCAGGGAGCGCCGGATCAAAATATTACCGGTGTGAAACCTGTAAATTAATCACAGACACGTCCTTAGAGACGATGCTGTAATAAGAGCTCTCAACGCCATCTGGCGATGAGAAAATGGCAGTCACGCATCACGGCAGGTAAATGTTTTGCTATGTTATGAAAGTGGCGGCTTTCGCAGATTAAGACCGAATGGCAGTTCGATCTTATCTGTCTTGAAGACAACGGTAATATACCGGGAGACATGGATGCTCATTGGACAACACATGACACGGTGGTACAGACCACCTGCGAAACCCGCCATATTTGTGTTATCACAAATATACAGGGCTTCACAGACCTATTTACATAGGACTACAGCTGGATTGATCTCTAGCTTTGTAACCCAAATTCTATCCATATTTTTCGTAAACATTAACCAGTGTCTCGACTTAACCGTCAACCCTTAAGCTTGAAGTTTAGGTTTGGTGGGGCGTTATCAATAGAGTTTCGCGTGAAAATATTAGCGCGAAATTTCGATGATTAAAATCTGAACTACGCTTCCGTGGGAGCGTTGTTTTAACGAAACTATTAAAATGAGCAAAGCTCTTGGAGACAAATATGAAAAAATTATTATTAACCGCATCTATCCTTGCCGTATCGGCGGGTCATGCATACGCTCAGGTCACGCCTGAAGCTCCCGTCACGAATTTTGTGCCGCCAAATGTACAATTAAGTGACATTGTTCAACTGGGAACAGACAATAACGCTACTGTTGATCAAACAGGTGGTTCTGAAGGTGTCTCTGACATTAATCAGGCAGGCGACGATAATGTAGCGAGTGTGACACAATCAGAAACGTCTGGTGCGAGTAACACGTTCAATACACCTGCAAATATCGCAGACATTGACCAAACTGGTTCAGTCAGCAATGCAGTTGTTACTCAAAATAATGGCGATGCTAGAGGCCCATCAAATACAGCTGTTATCCGCCAAGACGCGTTTCCACTCGCGACAACCCCGTCTGGTTTTAATTTAGACGCGGCCATCATACAAGATGGTACAGGCAACCAATCTAGCATTGTTCAAACTGGTGCAACATTTGGTGATTCATCAGGCTTAAACGCTGTGAACAACCAAACAGGTAATGGAAACCTATCTGCAATTAATCAAGATGGTAATACTGATGCTAGCCCATTTACGGACGCCAGTGTAACGCAATCAGGTGACAACAACCAATCTGATGTATCACAATTTGGGAGTAACCTTTTAGGTACGGTAAACCAATTTGGTGTCGACAATAGTAGTTTCTTGACTCAGCAAGGTGATAACCACGTGGCTGATATTTTCCAAGATGGCGTGAATAACTCATCTGAAGTTAATCAGTTCTCTGTTGTGGGCGCTGGCGGTTCGGATGCTGATGTGGACCAAACAGGAGATGATAACATCTCTACGATTAATCAAAATGCGTTAGGTGATCCATCGGGTCTTATCTTTGCGACAGTTAATCAAAGCGGCAATGGTAATACTTCTGATGTTGCGCAAACGGCATCTAGTGCAAATTCTGGCGGGTTAATAGCGAATGTAAATCAGGGCGGCGATGGTAATGATTTATTACTTACGCAAGAGGCTTCTGGTGATCCATCGGGCGGTCTTGCTGCATTTGTAGATCAATCTGGTAGCGATAACCTATCTGATATTACGCAAAGCGCATCGGGTTCACCGTCTGGCGCTGTTTTGGCTAATGTTGATCAGTCAGGTTCTGGCGGAACTGCGATTGTGATACAAAATGCTGATGGCGATTGGTCAGGCGCTTTTGCGGCTAACGTAAGTCAAGGCGGGTCTGATAATACAGCGTTTGTTGATCAAAATGTTGTTCAGGATTCTGTGAATTTTGCAAATGGGTCAGGCGCTTTTCTGGCAACAGTTACGCAAAACGGAACAAATGGCACAGCCGATATTAGCCAAAGTTCTGATACACGAAACGATAACGTGTTATTAGCCTCTATAGACCAGATCTCTGGAGACTTGAATTTTGCGTCTATTTCTCAGCAAGATGATGATAACACAGCTATCATCTCGCAGGACGGAGATACCAATAGTTCAACAATTTTCCAAGATAGTGATGGCAATCCTGCAAATGGCGGCAATGGTGAAGCCCGCGGTAATACTGCGAGCAACACGCAAGTTGGTAGCGATAACATCTCAGCTATTAGACAAGGTCAGTTGAACAATTCAGCGACCGTTGAGCAAATTGGCGATGGAAATTCTAGTGATGTCGATCAAGCCTTAGGTTTCGATAATATTGCTCTAGTGGCACAAAACGGAACGGGCGGAATATCAAATGTTCTGCAACGCGGGAATGGTCAATTTGCTTCGCTTCTACAATCTGGTTTGGATAATGAGAGCAATATTTCGCAAGACGATGGCCTTACCGGCACAGGTGGAAACCAAGCTTTCGTAACGCAAAGCTCTGATGATAACCTTAGCAATATCTTGCAAGAAGGCACAGGCAATGTTGCGACTGTTAATCAGACTGTGACTAACGGGAATGTGTCAAACATTACGCAAACAGGCAGTGGTAATATTGCGACTGTTAATCAGTAAACCTCATAGAATCGGCAGGCCAATCAGGCCTGCCGATAAATCATTAATAATTTAGGAAAACGATATGAATAAATTACTTATTATATCCACCTCGCTCTTAACAATGTCATCTTTTGGTGCTTATGCGCAAACTGTACAAACATCAGACATAGTGCAAACGGGAATAGAAAACTCGGCTACGGTTGATCAAACCTTAGGGCAAGAAGGTATCTCTGATATCACGCAGAACGGCAGTGAAAATACATCATCTGTGACACAAAGCGAAAACTTGATTGGGAGTGACACCTTCACGATTCCAGCTAATGTCGCTACGATTGAACAAGATGGTAATGAACAAAGCGCTACCATCACCCAAGTGAATGAAGTGACTCCGACAACAGGCCCAACAAATTCCTCAACTATCCTCCAAAGTGATGATGGCTCCGGAGCCTTGACGTCTGATGGATTTACACTTCAAGCAACTTCCACGCAAAATGGGACAGGCAATACGGGTTTAATCATACAGACAGGCAGCGACAACTTTGCTCTGACGGAACAAAATGGCCAAACGAATGACAGTTTTGTTACGCAAGAAAACATTAATAACCGTGCATTTCTAAATGAGCAGGGTTTTGGTTTTAACCTTAATGGAGCAAATAACACCTCTGCCATTACGCAAACAGGTCAAGATAATCTGGCTCGCGTTGATCAAGATGGTGATTTTTTAAGCAGCGATATTTTGCAAACAGGTGACGGTAACCGCGCGCGTGTTCGTGATCAAAATGCGTCAAATAACAGCTCCATTATTATCCAAGACGGTAATGACAATGATGCTGATATTAATGACCAAGGCGCGGAACCTGGAACTGCCAATCTCGGCAGCGGCAATATCAGTACGATCTTGCAAACAGGCGATAGTAACTTGGCAAGCTTGAACCAAACCGGAAATAACAATTTGAGTGAAACAGTCCAAGATGGCTTCTCTGATGTTACGGGTGTCGTTCAAACCGGCAATGGCAATGAAAGCTTTGTTCTTCAGCTAGATACTGGGTCTGATAATGAAGCTCAAGTTACGCAAAGCGGCGATGGTGGCACAAGTAATGTGTCACAAGGCGCAGGCTCTAACAATATTGCAACCCTTGTGCAAGCAGGCGAAGGCAATGCTTCCGTTATTGTTCAAGATGGTAATGATAATATTGCTTTTGTTGAGCAAGCCTTGGAAAATAATAGCTCCGATGTTTTACAAATTGGTGACAATAACGAAGCTAATGTTGATCAAACGGGCGTCATAGGCGAGTCTGTGAGTATCGTACAAATTGGCTCTGAAAACTACAGCGAACTTGATGACACAGGTAATGATAATGCCTCTGACATTTTGCAAACTGGGACATTAAACTATGCGGATGTTCTTCAAACAGGATTTGATAACCTATCTGAAATTTTTCAAGATGGAGCATCAAACCGAGCAGAGGTGACTCAAGGGTCGGATGGTAATTTAAGTTCAATCATCCAAACTGGAACGTCCAATCTCGCGGTGGTTGATCAATCTGTGACGTCAGGAAATGTGTCGAACATTTTACAAGACGGAACGTCTAACCTCGCAACTGTCCTACAATAATATTGAATGTATATTCAGGGGTGCCCTTAAGGGCACCTAACCTTCTAATATATGAGACATGATATGATACAGCTATTATCAAAACAAATCGCCGGGAAAGGGTTGCCTTTAGGCCTTATAACGGGCGCAATTCTTGTTGCCCTCGGCCAAGATGTTGTAGCGCAAGATAATATTGCGATTGCGTCTAGTTTGGTTCAAGTTGAACAAATAGGACAAGCAAATTTAGCTTTGGTCACGGTTGCTGAGCAAAATGTTGTAACGGCAAACCAGAATGGCCAAAACAACACTTTAGTTTTATCAGTTGACGGTCAAAATAATGGCATCAATCAATCGCCCTTGAATATAGAACAATCAGGGCAAGGTAATCGTGCCTTGGTGACGATTACAGGGGATGAGAATGATCTTGTCATCACGCAAAATAGTGACGGCGCGATCAATGATGTTGTTGTCAATCAGGACGGGCAATTTAATTCTGCGAGTATCACCCAAGATGCGACCGGACTTTTTGACGGGCTTGCGAACCAAGCAGAGCTGAATCAGATTGGTCAAAATAATTTTGCAAATATTACGCAAACCGCTTTTGCATCTGGAACAACGCTTTTCAATAACGACGTTCTTATAAATCAAACAGGTAATGATAATATAGCAAACTCTACACAGTCAGGTGTGAATAATAGATCTGAACAAGAACAGGTTGGGGATAGAAATCAATCTGAAATTATTCAAACAGGCAATGATAATGTTGCGGTTCATCGACAATTTGGAAATGACTTAACCGTTCCTTCGGACCTTGGCGGTCTTGTTATCGAACAAACAGGCGGAGCAACTATTTTAGTTGAGCAATATAGCGCAGACTTCGCGCCTTTGCCGCAATAATAATTAGATAAATAATGTTTGGATTGGGATATTTTATGAGCAGCGCCAAATTGCATCAAGGCACATCTTTGCTAAGCCTTACGCGAATATTGGCTTTATGTTGTATTATTTCTACCTATTTTCTAACGGCATGCTCACATAGTGCTCAGTTAGACAATCCTCCATTAAATAAAGCTGGCATAAAAAATGACACAGGCCAGCAGGGTGATTTATCCCATCAAAGCTCCCAGCTTGCTCCGTCTGTCAGCGTGTCGCAAATTGGTGATAAATCACAAACTTTAACCACTCCGCAAATAGATGCACCATCCCAGACGAAACCGCAATTATCCGTAGAACAGCTTCGTATATTTGCGGATCGTTGCGAGAAGGATAGCCCGACACCTCCGCCAGAAGGCCTAGATTGTTCTGAAATAGATTTGCGTATGCAACGCCTTCTGAGCGCTGATGATAATATTATTGATGCTTTAATAACATTGGGACAATTGGGCCGAAATGATAATTTGGCACGAACAATAGATGATTTAAATGTTGGGACGTCGCGGCAGACATTGATAGGCGGAGCTATTGGTGGCGGGTTCGTAAATCCTCCTCCGCCGCCAGAAACCGCAACGCCTGAACCTAGTCCAGAGCTTGAACAGTTTTTGCAAGACAATGGATTAATTCTTAATCAATTTATTATCCCGCAAGGGCCGTGATGGGGAAACAGGTAAGTAAATTTGAATTCATTAGACTACATAAAACACAATGTTTGATTATTGATTACATACCCAAAATCCAGATTTAAATTTCCAGATTTAAATCTCGATCGTCGGACATGCCCCCCGGCCGACGTGAGGGCCTGATGCAAGATTGTATCAGGCCTTCAACTTGAAAGTGACGTAAATGCGACTTGAAATATGAGATAATAATTTCACGAAAGATTGGGAGATATATGCAAGTTCTACATAAAAATTCATACCATCAAATATTGATCAAACCTGCTCTGTGCGCAGCCGTAATTTTACTCGCCTCATCATGCCATGCGGCGGATCAAACGAAAGCTCCGCAAGATTCAGCCGTGCTTTCTACACCGCCAAACGAAGAACCTATCTCTCAAATCCATGAAGGGCCATCTGTGACAGATCAACACAACAATGCTAGAGTCCGCGCGCAAAAATTAAGAGATCAATCACGCGCACGTATAGAAAAGCGTAAAGCCGAGGCATATACGCGCCGCGCGGCTCAACAAACGACCCGCGATGAGGCCCGCAAACTTCACAATGATTTTAAATCTGACTTATTGGCGATGTTATTGGAAGACGGCCTTATAGATAAGCAAGACTATCCATCAGAGTATGATGTGAAATTCACATATATATCCGCAGATATAATAATGAATGACACCAATCTATCCAAACGGTTTGAACAACGCTATGAGATGTTGTGGAAGAGATATAACCGTGTAATTTCAGACCCATCATATATTGTGATTACGCCAAATAGCTATGAAATACGAGAGAGCCCCCCGTCTGGCGGAAATTATCATTACAAGGCACAGTTCAATTAACGTGACAGGCTTGTTTGAGCCCAAATAACTTTTCTATGAATAGAGTGTTGTATGGTTGGCGTTTTTTCGCTATTGCGCCCTTTAGTAACTTTAAATCAGGTATATACTGCCCATATTAGGCATAGCTTGAATAAATCTACGTGAATTAAGTTTAAGAGGACCCAATGGCTAAAAAAGAAAATCCTGTATCCGTTAGCGGAAATGTCATGTTTTACACAAAACCTGTGCCGCTGACCAAAGATGCTCATGCTAAATTCGGTGTGCAGCAAGTCACAAAGCCTTATACCTTTATGGAAAAGCAACATTTTATGCCTTTGACGGCAAATGAATTTGGGGCTGCATCTGCGTCTTTCCCGATTATATTTGCAGGCGAAGAGCGCTCTCCCTTGGGTGTTATGGGCATTCGGACTAACGAAAACCTTTTCGTGAATGACGGTCAATTTGCATTAGATTTTTATATGCCGTCATTTGCACGCCGCTACCCATTTGTTCTGGCGGGCGATACAAAAAATGATCGTTTTGTTGTATGCGTTGATGAAGATGCGGAATGCGTCACCAATAAAAACCCACAACAACCTTTCTTTGACAAAGATGACACGACGAGCTTCACAAAAGAAGCTTTCCAATTTTTACAAAATTACGAGCGTGACCGCCAAGCGACAGAAGTTTTAATCAATAGATTTAAAGAGCTTGATTTATTCGAACCAAAAGAAATGAATTTCCAAGGTCAAAATGCGGATGGCAGTCCTGCGGAACGTCAAAAAATTGCTGATTATTTCGCTGTCTCTGAAGAAAAACTCAAAGCGCTTCCTATCGAGACTCTCAAAGAGTTTAACGAGATGGGGTATTTGGCTGTTGCACATGCGCATTTAGTATCGCTAGGCAACTGGCAGCGTCTTGTGAACATGACTTTGCGTCTTTCCCAAGTGGAACAAGCAGCTCAATAAGCCGCGCGTCATAGTCTACGATAAAACCTAGCTTATGGCTGGGTTTTTTTATGCGAGGACCTTTACTGTAGGTTTGCGGCAGATTTCAAATTGACGTGAGTCTCGTATAAGAGAGTCGTATATTTAAGATTTAACGGCTAAGGGCAGGGCATGATACGATTTCTGACAATAATATTAGCGACCATTTGTCTATGGATAAGCCTCTTAATGCCCGCAGCTGCGCGGCAATCCTTGCCCGTTGATACTGGGAAGGTAACATCAAGCCTTGTCTCTACGCATGATATGGTTTCGCCGGGGCAGTCTTTTTATGTGGCCTTGCGCACGCAACTTGATGAGGGTTGGCATATTTATTGGCGAAACCCTGGGGATAGCGGCGAGCCTATGCAAATAGATTGGGACTTGCCGGCAGGCGTTAAGATGGGCCAGATCGACTGGCCATTACCGCACAGAATTCCAACAGGCCCGATTGTAAATTATGGATTTGAAGGCACGCCGTTATTTCCTATTGAATTTACCGTACCTACGAGCGCGAAGACAGGGGATATTGTTACGCTAAGCGCGCAGTTTTACTATCTTGTTTGTAAAGACGTTTGCATTCCTGAAAACGGGGCCGCGAAGATTTTAATCGAAATAGGACAGCCCGTAGAAGATGCGCTGTGGCGAACGGAAATCGAAACAGCCCTCATTGCTGTTCCGCGAAAATCTGGAGTGCAGGGCGCCATTCGTAAAGTTGATGGTAGCCTTGATATGCGCTTTGCGGATCTCCCAAATGGTGATTTTTCAGATGCATATTTCTTCCCTTATGAACAGGGGATTGTACTGCATAGCCAAGCTCAAACCGCTCAAAACGGCGCGGACGGAATTTCACTCACAACTGGGGCAGATTACCTCTGGGATGAGGGAGCTACTCCTGAAGCTGTCACAGGCGTTTTAACCTATACGGAAGATGGTATTTACCACGGTGTTGAAGTTGATCTCATTGCTAATGCGGATGTGAACATTGGTTTGCCTAACGCGGTAAGGACTGTGGGCGGGGTCACATTCTGGGGCGCGGTCATAGGGGCATTTTTTGGAGGTTTGGTTTTAAACCTCATGCCATGCGTGTTTCCTATCATTTCTCTCAAGGCGCTAAGCTTATCGAAATCCGCCCATAGTGAACGTGCGGCGTCACGCCGCTTGGCTTGGGCCTATACAATCGGTGTTCTTGCAACATTTCTGCTGCTGGCGATTATATTAATTATTCTCAAAACGACAGGGTCGCAAATTGGGTGGGGCTTTCAGCTCCAATCGCCCAAAGTTGTGGGGCTGCTGGCGTTATTGCTTTTTGTTATTGGTTTGAACTTATTAGGCGTGTTTGAATTTGGAGGAGGCCTACAAAATACAGGCGCGGCTCTGACACAAAAAGACGGCTGGTCTGGGTCGTTCTTTACGGGCGCTTTGGCCGTCATTGTTGCCACGCCTTGCACCGCGCCGTTTATGGCGGGGGCTGTTGGTTATGCCTTGGCGCAATCTGCTGTGATTATGGTGGCTATATTTATGGCGTTAGGCTTTGGCTTTGCCTTGCCATTTTTGATATTAGGCTACACGCCCGCGCTTTTGACAAAACTTCCAAAACCTGGCCCTTGGATGGAACGCTTTAAAGAGTTGTTGGCCTTTCCTATGTTCGCCGCCGCAATATGGCTCGTCTGGGTGTTAAGTCTGCAAACAGGGTCACTGGGTGTGTTAATTGTTCTGACGGCAGGATTAACGGCGGCTCTTGGAGTTTGGTTGTTCAAATTCTCAGTCAGATGGGTGAAGGGTTTGGCTATTGCCGCGGCTCTGCTGGCTGTGTACCTGCCATTGATAGTGTCGTCACCGCAAGCGGACGCGCTCCAAACGACCAAAGCCGCGCAAGCTTGGAGCCCAGACGCCATAGCGCAAAACCTATCGGAAGGCCGTAATGTTTTTGTAGATTTTACAGCGGCATGGTGTGTGACTTGTAAGGTCAATGAAATTTCCGTCCTGAACAAGAAACCTGTTCAAGAGATGTTTGCGCAAACAAATACGGTGGTGTTAATTGCGGATTGGACAAATAAAGATGATGTCATCGCTGCTGAACTGGCGAGCTATGGCCGTGCAGGGGTTCCGCTCTATCTTGTGTTTACGCCCACAACAGGTTATGAAAAAGGGCAAGTTTTGCCTCAGATATTGAGCTATGATGTCATAAAAGAGGCTTTAGACCGCTAAATAGACCGATAGGAGATTTCGATGACCCATGTTTTTAAATCCCGCACTGTAAGCTTTATGATCTCAGCGATACCCTTAGCTTTAGGAACTATGCTTTTATCTGCATCACCAAGCTTTGCCAAAATTGACACAGGCGCGAATGTGTCTGACATGGTTGTGAAAACGGCCAGTGGTGATGTGCATAACCTATCCGATTTTGCGGGCAAACGGGTTGTCCTTGAATGGACTAACCACGGCTGCCCCTATGTGCAAAAACACTATACCACAAATAATATGCAGAACTTGCAGAAACTGGCTACCGCTGATGATGACACGGTTTGGCTCTCTATTATTTCTAGCGCAGAAGGTCAGCAAGGCCATTTGACTGGCCCCGAAGCTGTACTCAAAAACATAAAACGCGGCGCAGAGCCAAGCGCTGTTATCCTTGATCCCAAAGGAAATATGGGCCGGGCCTTTGAGGCAAAAACAACACCGCATATGTACATCATCGACGCAGAACAAACTCTTGTTTATCAAGGGGCTATTGATGATAATCGTTCAGCGAATCCCAAAACTGTTGCAGGTGCGAAAAATTACGTCACGGCGGCTTTGTCTGATCTAGATGCTGGCCGTGCCGTGCAAGAGCCGACAACAAGCCCTTATGGCTGTAGCGTGAAATATAAGGGCTAGTTAAATGTGAGGTTTATTCGGCTGCGCGCTTAAGCTCGTTGCCGGTTTCTATCTCGCCTGTATCAGATGCATAAACCAAAATATCTGCAGGCTGGCAATCAAGTTCACGGCATAGAGCATCGAGCGTCGAAAACCGAATAGCTCGGGCTTTGCCTGTTTTCAAAATAGACAAATTAGCAAGCGTAATTCCAACCCTTTCGGCCAATTGTGTCAGGGACATTTTACGATCGAGTAAGACCCTGTCCAAATTCACTTTGATAGCCATTAGATTGTCAATTCCTGATCGCGGCGCATTTCAGCACCATATCGAAATGCCTCGGATAATATCGCGAATATAAAGACTAAAAACCATGTCTCGAATTTAAATGAAATCGTCATGTCCGTGTTTGTGTGCAATGGAAATGCCAAATTAAAGATTATGCGCAGAATTTCTACGGCTGCAATCATTACCCACATACGCCGCAACCGCGAAATATTATCATGAATAAAAGGATCTCCCTTTATGATGGTAACAACAATCTTTCGCAGAATATTTAAAACATAAAACCAAACAATAGCTACAAGGCTCGCCATGAAAAACCCAATGGTTATACGGCTTGTTGTTTCGCTCCAATTAGATCCTTCAAGACCGCTCATCAGAGAGTCTCGTAATCCGTTTGGAAATGCCATGATAAAGGCGCCAAATAATGTTCCAATTACGGCTAAGCCTAACAGGGCTTGCACACCATAAAGCCCGTATAATAAATAGCGCATGGAAGAATTCGCGCGGGGCTGGTTTATGTCAGATATTGTCTGTGTCACGATATTATTGATAATCAATAATTATTTGAATTACAAGTTTTAAAATATAGCCTTATTCTCATAGTTTTTCTCTAGGCGTTGTTTTTATTTTTGACTGACTCCTAGTAGATGTCTATGCCGCCTTATGGATAAAATCATGAAATCTTCTCATTTAACGAAAATCGTTATCGCGTCTCACAATAAAGGCAAATTACGAGAAATAGATGATCTACTGTGCCCTTACGGCATTGAAACGGTGAGCGCTGGCGACCTTGGTTTACCAGAGCCAGAGGAAACGGAAACAACATTTGCAGGCAATGCACGGCTTAAAGCGCTAGTCTCTGCTAAAGCGAGCGGCTTGCCTGCTTTATCCGATGATAGCGGCCTTGCTGTAGATGCTCTTGGGGGGGAGCCTGGGATTTACGCGGCGCGCTGGGCCGAGAAACCTAGCCGCGAAGGCGGCGGACGGGACTTTGATATGGCGATGTGGCATGTGAATGACCGTCTCAAAGATAGTGCTAATCGCCGCGCTCGTTTTATTTGTGCATTATGTCTGGCGTTTCCTGATGGCCAAACAGAGGTGTTTGAGGGCCGCGTTGAAGGCGAGATTATTTGGCCGCCGCGCGGTGATAAAGGGTTTGGTTATGACCCAATTTTTCAAGCCTTAGGGGATGATTTGACATTCGCTGAAATCCCACCACAAGAGAAGCATGCAAAAAGTCACCGCGCCGATGCCTTTACAAAATTCTTACAATCAGAGCATTTCATCCATAATGCCGAGTGATAATATTGAGGATTTAGCGGTCTATATTCATTGGCCCTATTGCACACGAATTTGTCCTTATTGCGATTTCAATGTTTACAAAGATCGTCAAGATAATGATTTACACCGCGCTATTTGCGCTGACCTTTTGCACTGGCGGCAATGGAGCGGGCCAAGGCGTGTAAGGTCTATTCACTTTGGCGGGGGGACGCCGTCTTTACTCTCGGGTCCGCAAATAAGCTTGTTTGTAAAACACGTCAGCAGCCTTTGGCAGTTAGCAGATAATTGCGAGGTCGCATTAGAGGCCAACCCCAATGATGCCAATGAAGCGCAGTGGCGCGCTTACAACCTCGCAGGGGTTAACCGTGTGTCTTTGGGGGTTCAAACATTTCAAGATAAGGGTTTAAAATTACTGGGCCGCGACCATGACAGCGCGCAGGCCAAGGCTGCGCTGCGTTTGGCAAAAGATATATTCCCGAAGGTTTCTGCGGATTTAATTTATGGTTGGGCAGGGCAAGATGAGTTTATGTTGCGTCAAGATTTAGAGGCATTACTGGCCTATGATATAGGCCATATTTCCGCCTATCAGTTGACGATTGAAGATGGGACATCTTTTGCAAACGCCCAGTCGCGCGGCGATATTAAATCAGTTGATGCGGACATTAGCGCAGATTTTTATGACCTTGTACGCGGCACGCTTAAGGGGGCTGGATTTTCTCATTATGAAGTCTCGAATTTTACCAAAGAGGGCGGCGCCTCACAACATAATCTCGCCTATTGGCAAGGCCGTGATTATGTTGGCGTAGGCCCCGGCGCACACGGACGTATGACGTTAGATGCAGATAGATATGCATCGATAGCAGCATTAAAGCCTGCCGATTACATAACCCGCATTGAAACGGAAAAAATGGGTATAGAGAGCGAGACAATCTTAACACCGCAAGCGTGGGGTGAGGAATATGTCATTATGGGTTTACGCATCAAAGACGGTATCTCCATGTCCAGATATGAAGATATAACAGGCAAAGCCTTACCGCAAAATGTCATAAATATATTGATAGGCGATGGGATGTTAATACAAGATAATGGACGCCTAATGGCTAGCGCTCAAGGGCGGCTGGTTCTCAATAAAATCACGGAGATGCTCCTCATCTCTGATTGATTAAGTCCCCGCTTTAGCTATCTCCTAACCCTTCGCCTTTTGTGCGCGGCGCAGGGTCAATGACTGTGAACTCACCATAATTGATTTTATAAACAGCTAACCCGCGATTAGGGCGGCCATCTCGCCCAAAGCTGACAAGGCCGTCAACACCATAAAATCCAGCAGGATCTTCGGCACGAACTCGGCGAGTTTTAGGGTCGCCATCGGCAATATAGGCCCCTAACGTCACAGCATCATAGGCGAGCGTGGCAAGGCTTGATGGGTTTTCGCCATATGTGCGGTCATAATTATCCATGAAGGGTTGCTGTGCGTCTTTGTCAGGGCCAGCAAATATGCCGCGGTTCAAAGCGGGTTCGCGGGCTGTATCGCTATTGTTCCATCGACCTGTTCCCATAAATTGCACATCAGCAGGATCAACTTCGTAATACGGAAACAACGGAGCAAGAGAGCGCAGAGCATTGCCGCCTTCAGGTAATAATATCGCTTCATAAGATAGCGGCGTAATGCCCCCATTAGCTTTCGCTATTTTCTCGCCCGTGGCATGAAAAGCTGCCAGACGTTGTGCGGGTTCTTGCATGACGGATATATCGTTGCCTTTATAGCTCTCGCGGGCCGTAATTTCCCCGCCAACGCGGCGCACGGCTTGTTCATAGGCTTTATTCACACGGCGGCCATAGGTGCTATCTGGGCCCATAACGGCAAAGCGTGTTGTGCCTGTGCTCGCCACATATTCGACGATGCGATTGACTTCGGCTTCTGGCGGAAAAGATAATAAATAGGTTCCATTCCCTGCAACGGATTGATCATTGGAAAAGGCCAATAAAGGCGTTCCAGATGAGGCGGCTATACGGGCTGCGGCTTTGACATTATCAGCGATGATTGGCCCTAATATTATATCCGCGCCAGAGTCTAAGGCGGTTTGTGTGGCCGAACGGGTTCCGTTCGTCGTACCTTTTGTATCAAGGGCAATTAGCAACACATCAGCATCCTCGCGTTCGAAAATCGCAAGTTCTGCGGCGCGTAGCATAGAGGCAGCTTGGGCTTTAAGTCCGCTTGAGCGCGCTGAAAATGGAAGTAAAAGCGCGAGGCGCTTGGTGTCGCGGCCTGTCATGTGAGGCGGAGTTAGGCCGCCGCGATTATTGAAATATGCGCCAGTTTGAGCGCGCTGCGCAGCAAGTTCGGTCTCTTCTTGTTCACGCTGCCTTTGTTCAGCGCGTCTTTGCGCAGCGGCTTCGGCGCGGCGACGTTCTGCGCGGGCTTGGCGCTCTTGTTCGGCGGTTGTAGGCTGGGCGGGGGCAGTATCAGGAACGGGCGCGCGCTGCACAACGGGCGCGGGGGTTTGGTTTGGTAACGGAGTTGTTGTTGCGCAGGCGGTTAATGCAGCTATACTGCTCGCGATGAAGACGTTTTTAAAAAAGCGTCTATAAATATTATAGTCAAAGCCGCCAAATTTGGGCATAGCTATTATTCCTTAATTACGCAAATGTGTCAGGATATGCGATTTGTCTCACCCTAGTTCTATAAGCGGCTCTGTTCATCCGCAATACCTAACAGGTGAATTTACGGACAGAATTCCCCCTGCATTATACATCGTGGCCACGCCAATTGGTAATTTACGCGATATTACCTTGCGAGCTTTAGATGTCTTATCGAGTGCCGACCATATCCTCGCCGAAGATACGCGCGTATCAGCAAAGTTGCTTAATGCTTATAATATTAAAGCCAAGTTAAGCGCCTATCATGACCATAATGTGGCGACGCGGATCCCTGAAGCGTTAAAAGAGCTAAAAGCAGGGAAAACTTTAGCCTTAATCAGCGATGCTGGCACGCCGTTAGTGTCTGACCCAGGTTTTAAACTTGTTCGTGCCGCCATAGAGGCAGGTATTGAAGTTATACCCTTGCCTGGTGCCTCGGCAGTTTTGGCTGGTTTGGTGAAGTCGGGCCTTCCATCTGATCGTTTTTTATTTGCAGGGTTTTTACCGCCCAAATCTGCGGCGCGGAAAACGGCTTTGCAGGAAATTATAAATCTGCGGGCGACCTTAGTTTTTTTTGAGACAGGCAAACGGATAAAATCCGCGCTGACGGACATTCAAACTGTTTTAGGGTCACGTCAAATTGTTATCGCGCGCGAGCTAACCAAACATTATGAGGAGGCCCGTCACGGTACAATTGCGCAAATGATGACGTCCGTAGAAGATGACCCGCCGCGCGGTGAGATTGTCTTACTTATCGGCCCCCCAGAAACAGATCGGCATTGGGACGAGGCGCAAATCATGACCGCCCTTCAAGATGCTGTTGCCGAGCAAGGCGTGAAACGCGCGAGCGCAGATATTGCGCAAATGTCAGGCTGGCCTAAACGCGATGTTTATCAACTGGCTTTGAAAATCAAATGAGCAAAGAGCTTCGCCGAAAATTTGAAAGCGAAGGGCGCCGCGCGGAGTCTTATGCGGCCAGTTGGTTGCGATTTCGCGGGTATAAAATTTTAGAACGGCGCTATAAAACGCGCGAAGGCGAAATCGACCTTATAGCCCGTAAAGGCGGGGTTTTAGCGTGTATTGAAGTCAAACAACGCAGCCAAGAGGCAGATGCTCAAGAGGCTGTTGGTTACCGCGCAGAGCAGCGTATTATGAATACGGCTGAAATCTATGTGAATAGCACTCCAGACTTATTGAATGAAGACTTTGAATTGCGCTTTGATATTTTATACGTGATTGGGCGTTGGCGCGTCCGCCATATTCCCGACGCATTTCGCAATTATTAGGGCGGAATGAAGGATTTAGTAACGATTGATTTACCATGTTTGCGTAGGTTCTAGCTATGAAACATGCATTCAAAATTTTTACAGCTCTTCTTTTATCGACCTCTTTGTCAGGCTGCGCTCTGACGTCAGCGGGTGTTAAGAAGGGTGATGAGCGTAATTTTGCACGTTCCCTCAATGATGTGTCCTCTGGCCGTGTGATTAAAGCGCGGATGACGCGCGCCCATGACTTTAACCTAAAAGGCATTGATGTGGAGGTGGCTCAAGGTGTCGCGCTTTTGTCAGGAAATGCTCCGACACAACAAGACCGTATTGAAGCTGCCCGTATCGCGTGGTCAGCTCCGAAAATCGACCAAGTTGGCAATGAAATTAAAATCAATGGCAAGCAAGGTTTTGTAAGAAACACCAAAGATGGTTTGTTAGAAAAATCAGTACGCACACGTTTGACCGTTGATAAATATGTTAAGGCTCGTAATTTTAACGTCGAGACACATGATGGCATTGTTTACCTTTTAGGTGTTGCGCGAACGCAAAGTGAACTTGAACGTGCCGCGCGGATTGCTTCGACAACGAGCGGAGCGCTTGAAGTTGTCTCTTATGTACGGGTTGCTAATTTACCTGCCGCGCAAGGCGCGCCAACACAGCAGCTTAGCCAACAATCAGCTCAACGTGACCTACCTAACTTTGTCACACCCGCGCCAAGTGGATTACAACCTTCAGCGCCTATCACATCATTGCCGTTATCTTCGCCAATCCCGTTTAATGCGCCTACATCGCAATTAGGCGGACTTACGGCGCAAGCGTCGGGTTTGGGTGTTTCAGGCTTGTCTGGCCCAACGGCGCCGCCGCAAATTGATATTGGCAACCGCCTAGGCAAAGAATTACCGAGCGATGCAGAGCTTGGAGCCTTTAGAACAGGCGCTGCAGGCGAAGCTATCTCGGTCATAGAAAGCCCGCCATATTACATTGACCCTGATACGGGCGCAGAAATTCCTGTACGTTTTGATGCCCAAGGGAACGTGATTCCACGTTTGATCAAGTAAATTTTAGTCTTACATTTGCGCTTATAGCCAAATGTTTTGCGTCTCTTTCGTCCAGCCTAGCGTGATTTGATCACCTTTTATAATGACTGGTCGCTTCATGAGCGTTGGGTGTTCGGATATTAAGGCAAGGGCTTTGCTTGCGTCGATATTTTGTTTTTGCGAAGCGTCTAAACCTCGCCATGTTGTACTGCGTGTATTGAGTAATTTCTCATAGCCTACCGCTTGTTCTATTTTGGCGAGCTGGGCTGCGGGAACGCCGTCTGATCGCACATCAATCAACTCAAGTTCATGTCCTGAATTTCTGAGGGCCTTAATAGCTTTGCGGCAGGTATCGCAAGTTTTGAGGTGGTAGATTTTCATGATATATGGCGGTCTATAAAGTCACTCATTAGGGCGTATATTTTCACGCGGTGAATGTCATTATGCAGCTCATGCGCGCTATTATCAAAGCTATGAAATTCAACATTATTAGCCGTTTGCGCAAAGGCTTCGCTTGCAGAAAAATCCGTTAGAACATCATCGCGGCTATGAATGAGCAATAGCGGCGCGTTCCATTGCGCCGCGCGAGCGGCAATGTCATCTCCCGTTTTGACCATGCCGAGGGCAGTTCCAAAACCGCATTGACCATGATTAAATTCGTCTTCTAAATATAGGGATTGCTCTATTTTGAGAGTTGATATTTTTGTTCCATCAATGGGCTGCTTGATTGCGCCTTTGGGGCGAAAAAACCTCAAGAGTTTAACAATCGGCGTTAAGATGGAGGGCGGTGGTTGGGCTAACTTTATCAAAGGAGCCGAGGCTATGATGGCGTTAATATCCTCATCTTTGGCAAAACCGTAATCCATAACAACGCCTCCGCCCATGGAATGTCCGTATAAAATATGCGGTAAGTTCGGGTATAGTGAACGGGTCTTGGCAAGTAAGGCCTCTATGTCTGCGCGAAAGTCATCGTATTTTTTTACAACTCCGCGCGGCCCATCACTACGGCCATGCCCGCGAAGGTCAATTGCAATAACAGCAATTCCATTGGCATTTAAGTTCGCTGCCATATGGGCGTAACGTCCACTATGTTCCCCAAAACCGTGAACAAGGGACATGACGGCGCGCGGTGCTTTACATGGCCAGATATAGCCAAATAACTTTGTATTATCTGAGCTACGGCAATTATATGTACTGCTATCATCCATGATTATACACTGCTGCTTTTAAGCCTAGCGCGGGATTTAACTGCTGTGCCGTAGGCCATTAATTCCGCGCCGCTTATCTTGGGTTGTTGGCCAATGACAGAAAATTCAATACGAGCGTTGTAAATCTCTGTTGCACCAATTGATGCGGCGTGTTTTTGCATGCGGATAACGGCTTCGCGGCGCGCGCGTTCAACTAAGCTTTCATAACTGCCAAGTCGGCCGCCAATGAGCATTTTAATTGTCGCAATGACGCGTTTAAAATAATCAATGGCAATCACGACATTTCCTGTGACCAATGTGCCGCCATCTTCTAAATCTGCCGCTAGAGAAGGCGGGACAGATTTCAGATTATAAACTTTGATATGAGACAATGCCTCTTCATCGGCTTGCAAGCGTTTAAAATGGCGGCGTTCATTTAAGTTGCCAAAAACCATTCCTATGGACAATAGGATGATAAATATAATTATATTGCTCATCTTAACTTACAATAACGGCGGTGCCGTAAACATATAGTTCTGAGGCTCCTGCTGTGATTGCGCTGGTCGAGAAGCGCACATTTACAACAGCATTTGCGCCTTTTTCGCGGGCCGCATCTATCATTCGGGAGGTCGCCTCGCGGCGTGCGTCTTCGAGAAGTTCAGTATATCCGCGCAACTCTCCGCCAACGATATTTTTTAGTCCCGCCATAATATCGCGGCCAACATGTTTGGCTCGAACGGTATTGCCTTGAACAAGACCTTTATAGGCCGTGATCTCTCTGCCCGGCACGGTTTCTAGGTTGGATAAAATGAAATCTGACATATGGCCCCTTATTTGATATGAATGCATCATAACAATCTTTCCATAAATGATAAGCAAAAAATCGTGATAAAGCCTTCAGCGCCCTAAAGAGGCTTGCCCCGATGCGCTGGTTAGGCCACAAGCGCCTAAATCTAAAGGTGAAAACATCTAATAAGGCAAGCTGATGACCCAAACTCCCTTACGTGTTGCGTTTCAAATGGACCCAATGGACGGCGTTGATATAGATGCTGATACTACATTTGCGCTGGCTGAAGTCGCTGCGCAACGCGGGATGAGCCTTTTTGAATATGGGCCGCAGCACTTATCTTATAATGAAGGGCGAGTGATGGCCCGTGCGCGCCCAATGACAGTGCGCCGCGAACGGGGCAATCATGTGAGCTTTGAGCCGCGTAAATTAATTGATTTGGAAACAGATATTGATGTGGTTTGGATGCGCCAAGACCCGCCTTTTGATATGGCTTATATTACGGCGGCCCATATTTTAGAGCGCCTTTCCGGGAAAACTTTGGTCGTGAATGATCCGCAATGGGTGCGTTCATGTCCGGAAAAAATCCTACCGTTAGATTATCCAGAGCTGATGCCAGAAACATTAATCACGCGCGACAGTCTTGCGATTGATGCCTTTCGCGCCAAGCATAAAGATATTATCCTCAAACCGCTCTTTGGGAATGGCGGGGCTGGCGTGTTTTTGGTCAAAGAAATGGATTCCAATTACAGCTCCCTTTTAGAAATGTTTTTTGAATCTAGCCGTGAGCCGATTATCGCCCAAGCCTTCCTTAAAGATGTCAGTAAAGGCGATAAACGCATTATCATTATTGACGGCGTTGCTGTCGGCGCGATTAACCGCGTACCACTCAAGGGCGAGACGCGATCTAACATGCATGTTGGCGGAGTGGCTGTGCCGACCGAGCTTAATACAGATGATTTACGCATTTGCGACGCCATTGGCCCCATGTTGAAATCCCGCGGACAGATTTTAGTGGGGATTGATGTGATTGGCGATAAAATGACAGAAATCAACATTACCTCACCAACAGGCGTTCAAGAATTGAAGCGGTTTAGCGGCGTAGATGCGGCGGCGTTATCTTGGGACGCCATAAGCGCGCGGTTGTCCCAAAGCTAGATACAAAAAACCCCGCCATAAAGACGGGGTGAAGTTGTAAGGGACAATAAGAGAGAGAAATGACTTACTGTTATCCTCTATTAAGGAAATAAAGCTGTACGTAATATGAACTAACGGACTTAATGTCTTAAAAACAGTTAACTCTTTAGATGTTTAAGGTGTTCTCATATTTGCATAAATGACGCTTGCTAAGTCTATTTGTATTGTTTTCAGCTTAGATTTTTTCTGTGATTTTAATTGCAGCATGGCAGCCAGTTTTTATGGCGCGTGATAAGAAACCATAGGCTGGTGCCTCTTTGGCCCCGCCTTTAATAGCTATATCGCGGTGGTGTAACTCATCTTCGCGAAATTGCGCGAAAGTTGCGGCGAGCTCTGGATCTTCGTCTTTAATTTCTTCGACCTGCGCGCCGTAATGTTGTTCAATGACAGTTTCGACGGCCTCTGTGCAAGCATGAGCGGCTTTTTCTCCGATTAAAGCTGTGACAACACCAAGGCCATAACCTGCAATATTCCAAATTGGCGTCATAGCTGTTGGGCGTACGTTCCGTTCAACTAGTAACGCGTCAAAAGCATCCAAGTGCTTTTGTTCCTCGGCTTCCATTTGTGCAAGCTGCGCTGCAATAGCTTTGGTTTTAGGGCTGCGTCCAAAGATGGCTTGTTGGCCGCGGTAAATTGCAACGGCTCCATATTCTCCAGCATGGTCGACACGGAGCATTTCCGCGATTCTTGGGTTTGTCTTTGGGGTTGCTTTTGTCATATCGCGTCTATCTCTAAATATTCGGCTTGCGAGCGAGTGCTATGAGCGCTGCGCCCATTGTAGATAGAATAGCGTTCCAAGCCGCCATAGACAATCCGATGAAATGCCACACCGCATCCGAGCATGACGGGCCTTTAATGGGCTTGTTCAGCGCGGCTAAGGGATCATTCGGATCAATTTCTGGGAGCGCATATCCGACACCTCCGCTTGAGCAGGTTTTGGGCCCCTCCCACCATTTATATTCGACCCCAGCATGATAAAATGCAAGAGATGCACTTCCCAACAGGGCTATAACCAAGAGCCAAATGAGCGGCGTTTCAAACTTACTGTTCTTCGTTTTGCGTAAAATTAAGGTCAGGAGGGCAAGGCCAATAATGAGCTTATGCGCGTGACGTTGCCAGTAACACATTGTGCAGGGCGCATAGCCAAACCCGTATTGGAAGACCCAAGCGCCTATGAGCAATCCAGAAGATAGGCATAAAGCAATCCAAGGGGCGTATTGGCGTGTAAGAAATTTAGACATCATAGCAGCTTATAGGTCAGAGCGCCGTCTTTGTCACCTTACGTTCAACATGTACCGCATATGATTTTTTATCAACTTATGTAAAAGACTTGCGATTTAAAATGGATGCGTTAACTATAAATCAAGGCGTCAAACATAAAAACAACATAAATATGACTTCGAATAACTCACACCACACATTAAAGCATATTGGCGTTCGGTTGAAAGACAAGCGGCAGGCTTTAGAACTATCCATAGATGACGTTGCCAATATGACGCATCTACGTGCAGATTATTTGCGCAATATAGAAACCTTAAATGTCGAAGACCTGCCATCTATTGGATATGTTTTAGGGTTTGTACGAACTTACGCAAAGACGTTGGGAATGGACGGCGCTAACGCGGTAACGGATTATAAGCTTGATGTGCAAGTGCCTGAAAATCTTGGCATGCGGGATGAACCGCATTTTGTCCCGCAATTTAAACTTCGTCTGCCGCGCGGCTTTGTACCAGCGCTCATGACTTTGGGCTTCGCTGTGATGCTTGGCGCTTGGTATGGTGTTCAGACTGAAACGCAGGCGGCAGAACAGGTCGTTGTGGAATATGATTCCGAAGACATAGAAAGCACTGCATCCTCACTAACTCAAGACGATCTTGTAACATTACGGGCTAACGCGCCAAGTTGGGTGCAAATCAAAGATGAGAGCGGGACAATCCTTATCTCGCGTATTTTTGTTGCAGGAGAAACATGGCAAGGGCCGAAAGATAATAAATATAGCATTTCTGTGCGTGATGCAGGCGCAATAAAAGTCTTTTACGGTGATATTGATCAAGGAGTGTTAGGGTCTCGGGGCGAAGCTAAAAACAACATAGAAATCACGTATAAGCTAAGCCATTAACTTAGGTTTAACCGCTGCGTCTTTTGCATTTGGTGATGGCTAGTTCTGCATTTTATATTAAAATTGATGTGAAAGCGGTTATTTCGTCTTTAAACTGCCATCATCTCGTGGCATTAGTGCGATATGACAGATCACAAAAATATAAATTCCATTCGTCCTTGGCGAACCATTGAGCGCCGAAAATCCCGTCAAATTAATGTTGGTAAGGTCAAAGTTGGCGGGGACGCGCCCATCGCCGTGCAGTCTATGACTAACACGCTAACACATGATGTGGCTGCGACGGTCAAGCAAGTTTTGAATTTACAAGAAGCGGGCGCGGATATTGTACGCGTTTCTGTTCCTGATCCTGATAGCTCGGCGGCTCTCAAAGAGATTGTCAAAGAGATTGACGTTCCGCTCGTGGCAGATATTCATTTCCATTACAAACGCGGTATCGAAGCGGCGCAAAATGGCGCGGCTTGCCTGCGGATTAACCCTGGTAATATTGGCGGGCAACACCGCGTTAAAGAAGTCGTTGCAGCAGCCCGTGACAATGGCTGCTCCATTCGGATCGGAGTTAACGGCGGTAGTCTTGAAAAAGAGCTTTTAGAAAAATACGGCGAACCTTGCCCTGATGCGATGGTTGAAAGCGCGCTTATGCATGCGCGAATGCTCGAAGATGAAAATTTTCAAAATTACAAGATCAGCGTCAAAGCATCTGATCCGTTTTTGACGGTTGCGGCCTATCACCAACTCGCAGATGCGACTGAAGCGCCGCTACATTTGGGCATTACCGAAGCAGGCGGGCTTCGGATTGGCACCGTTAAGTCTGCAATTGGAATGGGTAATTTACTCTGGGCAGGTATTGGCGACACAATTCGCGTGAGCCTGTCGGCGGACCCTGTTGAAGAAATTAAGGTTGGATTTGATATGCTCAAATCTTTGGGGCTGCGCACGCGCGGTGTGAATATTATTTCTTGCCCATCTTGCGCCCGCCAAGGGTTTGACGTGATTAAAACGGTGCAAATTCTTGAAGAACGCCTGTCCCATGTGACCGCTCCGATTAGCCTGTCTATCATTGGCTGCGTGGTCAATGGCCCGGGCGAGGCGATGTTTACAGATATTGGTTTTACGGGCGGCTCTGCGGGTTACGGAATGATGTATAATGCGGGTATAAAAACGGGTAAAACCGATAATAAAGACATGATTGACGACATTGTTGCAAAAGTTGAAGCGCGCGCTGAAGTGTTGCGGGCCCAAGAGGCTGTGACGCAAGCGGCAGAATAACGATCCGCGCAAAGATAAAATGCTACCCTCGTTAAAGCTTGCATGTTAACATAACCGCCATGTTAAAAGACGTTTTCTTCTATCCCTTAGCGGGGATAATTATCGCGCTCATAATTGGCGGTGCGCTGTCTTTGGGAAACCATGACGTTTTAACTGTTAATGACATACGTCAGCAAGGCTTCACGGTTGAAGGTCCAGACTTAGCGGGATTGACCGCTGCGCCTGGCACAAATTACGAGTATATTGCGGCAACGCCTAACGACCCAGCCCTAGCGCGGCTAGTAACGACTTTGGCGCGAGATGTTGCCCCGCCGTCTCCGGGGATATTTGCGGCTCTAAACCCAAATTATGAAGCCGCATTTTCGCAACAAACTTTACGGCTGACGATCACCGCGCGCTCGAGCGCGAAAGAGGGCCTCGCTGAGTTTGATATGGCATATTTTACGGCAGGTTCTGGAGATTCGGGTTGGAAACGCCAGACCTTAACATCAGAATGGGCCGAGTATAGTTTTGATTTTACGACTGGCGCGGTGAAAGGTGAGGGCGATCTTGACTATTTTTCTATTTGGCCCGGTATAACGGGCGAGCCTTTAATGATGGATGTCAAGCGCATGCGGATTGATGTCTTGGAAAATACTGACCCTTAAGCAGAAATCGCTCTCGTAGTTTTTTCGGCGGCGACGCCCATGCACAAAATATGATAAAATGTACTGACAGGAATTGTCTGCGCGATATTAATTCCGCAGGCATTTAATTGGTCATTCCACAAGCCTTCTGGCGTTAGGTAGGTTTCGAACAAACCATCAATGAGCGCAGCGGCCATATCTGCGCTACCAATGCTGCCGCGCTCAGCTTGGGCTAGGTGTGACTTTATAAGTTCTGTTTGCACCCATAAGCGTTTACTTTCGCGGCGAACAATCCCGTTTTCATCTTCTTCATCATTGAGAAAATATGCGGCGTTGCGGTGGAGCCGCGTATAAAGGCCATTGGCATATGATGATGTATCTATACCAGAGAGCTTTTCATATTGATGTAGAAGCCAAATCCATTCTGCGGCGTGGCCAGGCTCTACCGTTGTTCCTTCGGGCGCGGGCAAGGCTCGCCAATCATGGGCAAAAAATTCGCAAATAGTTTGCGTGTCTGACTTGAAGAAATGGGCTTTAAATAAACCGAAAACCTTATGAGCATATGATAAATGTTGAGGGTCTTGTGTGGCCTCATATAAATATAAGCTCGCTTCAAACATATGCATATGCGGGTTTTGGCGACGAGGGCCAGAGATAGCTGCGTCCATATGTTCTACCCATCCGCCATTGGGATGCGACATAGAACTATCAAGCCATGTCAAAATTTGCTCAGCTTTGTCTAAATATTCTGGCGCTTGAGTGAGCCTGTATAGACTGGTCTGCGCCAGAAGATAAAACGCATGATCATATAAATCTTGCATGGGATTGGTAATGGTCCCGCTCATATCTACGCGGTGAACATAGCCTGTTTGCATCATGCGTTTGTGCGTGTCTTTCGCAATGTCATCGCCGCTAAACCATCCTGCTTGTACGGCGTGAGCGTAGACATAAATTTGGCGCGCTAAAACACGCCATCTCCGTTCGGCTTGCATGTCTGCCATACCGCCTAAGGTTAGATGTTCTACCCAACTCCCATCAGGCAGCTGCGCGCGCGCGCGCCAAATGGGCAAAGCTTTCGTTATTGTCCATTGTTTGAGACGATTAGTGCTATGTTTTAAAGCCGTGTTTGGCATAGATAAATATTTTGCCCTTTTGCGGTGTTATGTGCGTGCTGTTCATTTGCACATGTCGTATCAATAGCTTACAGCGAAGCGATGATTATTCTCTTAACAGGCGCTGCTGGCTTTATCGGTTTTCATGCAGCCAAGATGTGTTTGTCCCAAGGCCATCATGTTATTGGCGTGGATAGTCTCAATGAATATTACGATATTGGGCTAAAGCGCGCGCGATTGGCACATCTGCAAAGCTTTGAGAATTTCGAATTTCATACTTTGGATATAGCCGATGAACGGGCGCTGGACGGTTTTCATGATCGCGGGGTCACGCATATTTTGCATTTGGCGGCACAGGCTGGTGTGCGCTATTCGATTGAAAATCCGCGCAGTTATGGCCGTAGTAACGTCATTGGGCATTTGGAAGTCTTAGAGTTTGCGCGGCATTGCGATAGCCTTCAGCACCTTGTTTATGCCAGTTCATCTTCGGTTTACGGCGAGAGAGACAGTGGTGCATTTACGGAAACTGACCGTGTCCGTAGCCCGTCATCCCTATATGCTGCGACAAAAATCAGCGGGGAAATATTGGCGCAGTCCTATACTCACCTGTATAATATACCACAGACAGCGTTGCGGTTTTTTACGGTTTACGGGCCTTGGGGCCGGCCTGATATGGCGTATTTTATATTCACGCAGAAGATTTTGCGCGGCGAGGCTATTACTTTATTTGCCCCGCAGCTCATGCAACGTGATTTTACCTTTATTGATGATATAAGTGAGATTATCCCGACAATCTTGCAAACGCCGTCATCCGCTCATGATATTTACAATTTAGGCCGCGCGAATCCTTACCCGCTTATGGATTTGGTCAAGGCTGTAGAAAGAGCCTGCGGCAAAACGGCGACTTTGGAAATTAAACCCAAACAAAATGGAGATGTCTCTAGTACATTTGCTGATATTGATGCTGCGAAACAGAGTTTTGGATTTAATCCAAAGACGGATTTAGAAACAGGCATTGCCCGCTTTGTCGACTGGTATCGTGCGTTTTATGCGGCCTGATATGGGGCTGTTAAGCCATGCGTTTGATTAAGCTTTGCGCCTCTTCGCCAATTTCAGGGTGGTCTTTGGCATAGGCGAGGACGGTTTCCAAGTAGCCTAACTTTGATCCGCAATCATAATCTTGGCCCTCATAGGCAAAGGCATGAAACGTCTGACTTTGCATCAAGCGGGCCATTGCATCGGTGAGCTGTATTTCTCCGCCCGCGCCTGCGGCTTGATCGCGTAGAAGTCCCATCAGTTCAGGTTGCAGTATATAACGACCCGTAATTTTCAAATTTGATGGTGCTTTCTCAGGTGATGGTTTTTCAACCATCCCGTCCATAGCGATTAGTTTTTGTGTTTTATAATCTGTGCCCGATTTAGGCTTGATGACGCCATAATTCGATATGCGAGACTCTGGAACGGCATCGACAGCGATAATATTTCCGCCAACTTCATTATAAACCTCTACCATTTGCGCGAGGCATGACTTTTCGGATTTCACTAATACATCAGGCAAAAGCACGGCAAATGGCTCATCGCCAACAATGTCGCGCGCGCACCATACGGCATGGCCAAGACCTTTGGCGGCTTGTTGACGCACAAAACTCATGGTGCCTTCACGGGCTTGCTTTTCATGTAAGGCATTTAGGCGTTTAACATTTCCCTTACGCTCTAGCACGTCTTCGAGTTCATAGGCGCGGTCAAAATAATTTTGGATAGCCGCTTTGCCGCGTCCCGTAATAAAAACAAAATGCTCAATTCCTGCCTCGATAGCCTCGTCGACAACATATTGGAGAGCTGGCCTGTCTACGATAGGCAGCATTTCTTTCGGAATAGATTTGGTGGCGGGTAGCACACGCGTTCCAAAACCAGCGACAGGTAAGACGGCTTTTGTGATTTTTTTCATAAGGCATAGCCTATCAGAAAACTATGAAAGCTATATGAAGACACTGGGCTTGGCGTTTAAAATTTGACAATTCCTCTGGGATTACGGAAATATGCAGCTATGAGTGACCCGAATATAACATTCCCATTGGTTTTACTTTGGGCCGCGCCAGTGTTTGCCCTGACGTTGAGCATCGAATGGGTCTTAGTCTCTGCGGGAATTCTCAAAGGCCGTTATGAACGCAAAGATGCAATCAGTTCAATCGCCTTAGGAATTGGAAACTTATTGTCTGACATATTAATGGGGGCAATAAGCTTAGGGGTTTTGATGTGGATGTGGCAGTTTCGCCTCTTTGATTGGGGCGTAAGCCTACCGATTATTTTCCTATGTTTGATTGCGCAGGACTTTACATATTATTGGAAGCACCGCGCCGCTCACCGTATTCGGTGGTTTTGGACGGCCCATGTTGTCCATCATAGCTCTCAGCATTATAATTTAACAACGGCGTTGCGCCAACCTTGGAATAATCATTTCACAGGTTTTGTGCTGCTCACATCGCCGTTGATTATATTAGGCTTCCACCCTTTGCTTGTAGGGTTTGTTGGTGGGATAAACTTAATTTACCAATATTGGATACATACAGAGGCGATTGACCGTATGCCGAAATGGTTTGAAGCGCTGATGAATACACCGTCTCATCACCGCGCGCATCATGGAACAAACCCGCAATATTTAGATGCTAATTATGCAGGTATCTTTATTATTTGGGATAAGATGTTTGGCACATTTGTACCCGAAGATAAGCAGGCACCTGTCACTTACGGGCTTGTGAGCAATTACGCGACATTTAATCCCATTAAAATCGCCGTCCTAGAGATCATTGCAGTTTTTCAGGATGTTTTTCAAAGAAAAGACTTAGGCCAAACAGGTCCAAACATCGCGCAACGGCTCAAATATTTATTCGCGCCGCCTGGGTACTCCCATGATGGATCACGGCAAAGTTCGGCAAGCCTTAAACGGCAATATGTCCGAGATAATCCGCATATGGCAGGCCGAGCGGGTCTACCTGATATGCCTACTGCATTAACCGAGCCCGCTGAATAAAGCTCTCTGTTTGAGGCTAAGGCCTTTGGGCGCGGAAAATTTTACTGAGCCTTGTGAGGTTGGCCGCACAGTAAATTGTGCCGAAAGTTCAGCCTTATAATTTTTGGATAACCGTGTATCGATATTCATTAACCGTGCTGTGCCTGTCTTTTTACCAAGTTCCAGATCAAGATAACCTGAACGCATAGGATTGTAATATCGAACATCTTTGTTGTTTTGTGTCATCAGTAGGGCGTAGTCTTCGGCGCCCGGACCCATATAATCGGCTAGGGTTTTTGAACAGACTGACGTTGTGCCCAGTTCTACGCCCATTGGCTCGCCCGATTTATCGGTCAAATCATTGACCCAAAATTCGTGGCTATCACCTGTCACAACAACAACGTCATTGATGCCAGCTTCGGAAAGGCGATCATAAAACTTATCACGAGCCACGGGGTAACCGTCCCAACTATCGAGATAGGTCGGCAGGCCATATTGTGAGAACTCTACAAACTCACGCACGCCCGGCCAAAAATTGGCCATATTATCTAGAGATTGCGGGTCTATATGCGGAGTTAAATCAGGCGAAGACACGCGGCCTATGATGACTTGGTTGGCGAGTATCCGCCAATTTTGTCCAGTGGCCTTGGACGTTTTAAGCGTTTCGATGATGAAATCTGTTTGCGCCTGTCCGAGCATGTCGCGCTTTTCATCAAACAAAATTTTGTCAAAGCTCTGCGTGCCATTATCTTCGCGGATTATGTCAAAGTAGTCGTCAATAATCAGCGGTTCGTCACGGGCTAAAAGCCGTGTTTCAACCGTAATTAGGCTAAGTAAATTCCCGTAATTATAATGCCGAAAAATAGCCTCTTTCGCCGAACCTGCATTAGGTTCGCGAATTGGCATCCATTCATAATAAGCCCGTAATGCCGCGCGCTTTCTATCTTCCCACACACCTTCATTTTCACCGTGATTTTCTGCCCCGCCGCGCCAGCTATCATTGCTGACTTCGTGATCATCCCAAATGGTAATCATCGGCATCTTGGCGCTAACAGCCTGTAAACTCGCATCTGTACGATATTGAGCATGGCGGCCGCGATAATCATCTAAGGTAATAATTTCATGAGAGGGTTCATGCAGGCGGTCTATGCCACGAGCCTGCTCATCGGCTGAGTCTTGACCATATTCATAATAGTAATCCCCTAAATGCAACAGAGCATCGAAGTGATCTTGGCGGGCAATGTGATCGTATGTGTTGAAAAAACCATGCTGCCAATTTGCGCAGGACGTAATGGCAAAACGCACAGATTCTAAATCACCCTCGGGTAAAGTTTTGGTTTGTCCAATAGGGGATGTATTGCCGTTATAATGAAAGCGGTAATAATATATTTGGCCTGCGCTAAGCCCGTTCGGTTGAGCTTTGACTGTCCAATCGCGCGCTGCATGTGTGACGATTTCCCCTGCGGCAGCAATGACGGCGAAATCATCCGTAGCGGAGATTTCCCATGTGACGCGCATGTCGCTTGTAGGCTGAGTAGGCACAGACTTAGCTAGATCGGCATTATCTTGTGGTGTAATACGCGTCCATAAAACAACGGAGTTTGCCGCAGGATCGCCAGAAGCCACGCCGTGATTAAAGCTTGCTTTCACAAGCGCGGCTTGGGCGGTTAGGGTCTCGGTTGTTTTAGGACTACAGGCCGCTGCGGTACTGGCTACAGCAACGCTTAAAATACTGCGCCTAGTAAGGTCATTGGAGGCCATGCGTGATTCCTATCATTTTAAGCTGATATAATGAGGGAAATGATAGTTCGTCAATTAACGAAAATGCATGGCTTATATTTTTTGATCGAACTCTCCCACTTCACTATATTTTGCGAGCCTTGTTTCTATTTCGCGAAACATCCCGATCATATTGGCCTCGGATGCAGGAGATTCGACAACAACAACAAGGTTTGGCGTGTTCGAGCTGGCGCGCATTAAGCCCCAAGTGCCGTCTTCAAGGGTCATACGCACGCCATTGACGGTGTTTACATCTACAATTTTCTGACCCAAAATAGTGTCTCCCGCATCTGCAGATTTTTGTACGTCAGCAATGATACGCTCGACAACGTCGTATTTGATTTCATCAGCGCAAGCGGGCGACATGGTAGGGCTTCCCCATGTTTTTGGTAAGGCTTTGCGCAAATCGGCCATAGTTTTATTTGGATTGCGATCAAGCATTTGTAAGATAGCGATAGCGCTAGTTAGCCCGCAATCATAACCGCGTCCAATTGGAGCATTAAAGAAATAATGGCCTGATTTTTCAAAGCCGACGAGCGCATTTAACTCTTTGGAACGGCGCTTAATATAGCTATGGCCCGTTTTGTAATAATCTGTCTTGGCTCCGTTTTCTAGCAAAACAGGATCTGTGTTAAACAAACCCGTCGATTTCACATCGGCAACAAATTGCGCGTTTGGATAAATCGCGGATAAATCCCGCGCGAGCATGACACCGACCTTATCAGCAAAAATTTCTTCGCCTTCATTATCAACAACCCCGCATCGGTCCCCGTCACCATCAAACCCAAGGGCAACTTCGGCTTTATGCTCAAGACAGGCATCGCGCATTGCGTGGAGCATTTTCATGTCTTCAGGGTTGGGATTGTAATTAGGGAAAGTGTAATCTAGCTCGCATTCTACAGGCACAACATCTGCGCCAATTTTGCGTAAGGTTTCCTCTGCAAAAGCGCCCGCTGTGCCGTTTCCGCACGCGGCCACAACACGGATAGGTCGGGACAGTTTTACATCTTTGACAAGGTCATCAATATAAGCCTCTCTGACGCCGTCAACATAGCGATAAGTCCCGCCTGATTTAGCTTTGGATTGGCCGTTTAAAACAATCTCTTTAAGACGAGCCATTTCATCCGGGCCAAATGTCAACGGCGGCTCTATGCCCATTTTCACACCCGTCCAACCGTTTGAATTATGACTGGCTGTGACCATAGCGACGCCGGGGCAATCCAAATGGAATTGCGCAAAATAGGCCATAGGTGACAAGGCCATGCCAATGTCTAAAACTTCAATACCTGAATTCACAAGGCCAAGCATCAAAGCCTGTTTAATTCCAAGGGAGTAATGACGAAAATCATGACCAACTGCGATTTTAGGCGCAACGCCGCTCTCATGCATTAATGTCCCAAGCCCTTCGCCCAAAGCCTGTACGCCGTATAGGTTCAGCTCGGATGGTTTTTCCTCGCCCGGCAGCCCAAACCACCAGCGCGCATCATATTCACGAAATCCTGTTGGCTTGACAAGAGCTTGAGTTTCAAACTCAATTGTATTGGCGGCAATGGCAGGTAAGGGTTTACGGGTCATCTTCTAGCTTTCAACATGATAATTTCAGTTTTTAAAGTACCTGAAATTTATGTATAAAGCGTAATGACCCGCGACTATTTATTTTGAGGGCGACATTTTTAGTCTTTTTGGACAGAAACCGTGGATTTGAGCGCAATTGACGCATCACTGCGCTTTAGAAATTTGATTGGATTTACGCTCATAACGGTCAGAAGTTTGAAAAAGCCAATTTTACGTTCCACAAACTTTCGGCTTTTTACGATATTGGGTAAGCCTTTTAAAGCGCTTCCGACCCCTGTCCAAGTTGGTTTGGCGCGCCCTTTACGCCCTAGCGACCAGATTAAAAAGAGCAAGTTTAGGAGAATATGTGCGGGTATAAGTAAAATTAAGCTCCACAGAGGCATGCATTTTACAAATGTCCAAATTCGATTGCGCGTTCCATGATATACCGCAAAGGCCGAGGCGCGGCCGGATATCCCGCTACTGACATGGTCGACAATGGCCTCTGCAGATTGAATACATATTCCGCCTGCTAGGCGTAGACGAAAGGCTAAATCTACGTCTTCATGATAGCAGAAAAATCTCTCATCAAAACCGTCAAGACGTAGAAAGCTCTCGCGCTGATAGAGGGCTGCGGCGGCGCAAGGGCCAAAGACTTCGCGGGTTTGCGGGTGATGCCCCTTGGATGAGTGGCCAAATTTTCCGCGCCACGCAATACCGCTAATATGGTAAAAATCTCCGACGCCGTCATATATATTGGACTCTAATGCCATATATTGCGTGCTACCTACCATTGTGACATTGGGCGCAAGGTGGGTTGCCTCTAACAATTTCGCAAGCCATTGGGGCCGTGCAAAGGCATCAGGGTTAAGCAGCGCGAGCCACTCGCCCTTTGCTGTTTTTGCGGCTAAATTATTCCCGCGCGCAAAGCCTGTGTTCTCGCCCAGCGGCATGATTGTAAATCTCTCATCAAGTTTAGGGAGAGTTTCCAGCGAGCCGTCCGTGGAGCCATTGTCAATAATGATACACTCATAATCCGTATAAGTTTGTGCCAAAACTGAGCCAACACAGCGCGCGAGCCAGTCGCCGGCGTTGTAATTAACAATTATGATGGAAATTTTTGGAATAATTAGGCCTTCATACATGTGACATATGCGGTAACATATAATGCGGAGTTTATCGGGCTCTTACAGCTTTGTCACCTGCGTTGCCGAAATTGTGCGTCAATATGAGCATATAACAAAACTATTATATGATGTTGACGCAGCCCCCCTTTACGCTTAATTGGCTCTCAACATTCATTCATAAACATGAGGCCTGCTATGAGCGCTCAAGACTACATTGTAAAAGACATTTCCCTCGCCGAATTTGGCCGTAAGGAACTCGACATTGCCGAAACCGAAATGCCAGGCCTTATGGCTCTGCGCGAGGAGTTTGGTCAAAGCAAACCTTTGACAGGTGCGCGCGTTGTTGGTTCGCTTCATATGACAATTCAAACGGCGGTTTTAATTGAAACTTTGACAGCTCTTGGCGCGGATGTGCGCTGGGCATCCTGTAATATTTACTCGACCCAAGATCACGCCGCGGCAGCTATCGCACAAACGGGTGTTCCTGTTTTTGCAATCAAAGGCCAAAGCCTAGAAGAGCATTGGGATTATCTTGATAAATCTTTCTTGTTTGAAGATGGCCCGAATATCATCCTTGATGATGGCGGTGATGCAACGCTTTATATCCTGATGGGTGCGCGTGTTGAAAACGGCGAGCCTGAATTGGTTGAAGGTGAACCAGGGTCCGAAGAAGAAGAAGCAATTTTTGCGCAAATCAAAAAACGTATGGCCGAAAGCCCGGGTTGGTTTACGAAAATGCGCGGCCAAATTGTTGGCGTGTCTGAAGAAACAACAACGGGCGTTCACCGTCTTTATGAGCTCGTTGAAAAAGGACAGCTTCCATTCCCTGCGATTAACGTGAACGACTCGGTCACAAAATCTAAGTTCGATAATAAATATGGCTGTAAAGAGTCGCTTGTCGACGGCATTCGCCGTGCAACAGATACGATGATGGCAGGCAAGACGGCGGTTGTTTTAGGTTACGGTGATGTGGGCAAGGGCTCTGCGGCCTCTCTGCGCGGCGCGGGTGCGCGCGTAAAGGTTACGGAAATTGACCCGATCTGCGCCCTTCAAGCGGCAATGGACGGCTTTGAAGTAACCACATTGGAAGACACTGTTGCCGATGCGGACATTTTTGTGACAACAACTGGCAATAAAGACGTTATCCGTCTCGAGCATATGCGCGAAATGAAAGACATGGCGATTGTTGGCAATATCGGTCACTTCGACAATGAAATTCAGGTCGCATCTTTGCAAAACATGGAATGGACAAATATTAAAGATCAAGTCGATATGGTCACATTTCCGAAAGGCAACCGGATGATCTTGCTCTCTCAAGGGCGTTTGCTCAATCTGGGCAATGCAACAGGCCATCCTTCATTCGTCATGTCGGCCTCATTTACCAACCAAGTTTTAGCGCAAATTGAACTTTGGGAAGATAGCAAAGCTGCGTCGCGTAAATATGAAAATAAAGTCTATATGTTACCTAAGCATCTGGACGAAAAAGTCGCGCGTTTGCATCTTGAAAAAATCGGCGTGAAGTTAACGGAAATGAGCAAAGAGCAAGCCGATTATATCGGTGTTGCGCAATCTGGCCCTTATAAGCCAGAGCATTACCGTTACTAAGTTTTTGGCTTTAATATTGCGCGTCGCCTGTGGCGGCGCTTTATACCTATTGCAGATTTATAACTCACAAGACTCTCAATAATAATAAAAAGCCCAATACGCCCCTGACTAAATTGGCATGGCGTCAAAGAGCCTTAAAACTAGGAGCGGCACATGGCCCGTCAAACTTATTATTTTACATCTGAATCCGTATCAGAAGGTCATCCTGACAAAGTTTCAGACCGTATTTCCGACGAAATTGTTGATTTATATTTTCGGAAATCTGTCGCAGCAGGCATGTCACCTTGGGATGTTCGGGTGGCGGCTGAAACGCTAACAACAACAAATAAGGTTGTGATTGCCGGTGAAACGCGCGGCAAAGACGTCTCTAAAGATGAAATCGAAGCCGTCGCTCGTGCAGCCATCAAAGATATTGGTTATGAGCAATCTGGGTTTCATCATGCCCATGCTGACGTTGATGTTTTATTGCACGCGCAATCTGTTGATATTGCCGCTGGCGTGGATGAGGGCACAGGCACTCACAAAGAAGAAGGTGCGGGCGATCAAGGTATTATGTTTGGTTATGCGTCCAATGAAGTGCCAGAGGCGCTCATGCCAGCTCCGATTTATTACAGTCATAAAATTCTTGAGCGTCTGGCGCAGGTCCGTCATTCGGGCGCGGAAAAAGGCCTAGAGCCTGATGCCAAATCGCAAGTCTCTATTCGCTATGAAAATGGCAAACCCGTCGAAGCCTCTGCTATTGTTCTGTCGACACAGCATTTGGAGGGGCTAAGCCCGTCAGATGTTGCGGATATTGTGAAGCCTTATATCCATGAAACTCTTCCCGAGGGATGGATTACGGATAAAACTGTTTTTCATATTAATCCAACAGGGAATTTCGTCATTGGCGGGCCTGATGGAGATGCAGGATTGACGGGACGTAAGATTATTGTGGACACTTATGGCGGCATGGCTCCACATGGCGGCGGCGCGTTTTCGGGTAAAGATCCAACAAAAGTTGACCGTTCTGCGGCTTATGCGTCGCGCTATTTGGCTAAAAATGTTGTCGCGTCTGGACTTGTGGATTGGTGCAATATTCAACTTTCTTATGCGATTGGTGTGGCGGAACCGACATCTGTTTATGTTGAACTCGATGAACAACATGCCGCACTAGCTGAGCGTCTTGAGGCCGTTCTACCAAAATTGATGAGCCTAACGCCGCGCGGCATTCGGTCTCATTTGAATTTAAATCAAGCAATTTATGCGCGTACGGCTGCCTATGGTCATTTTGGCCGCACGCCAGATGCGGATGGCGGATTTTCTTGGGAAAAAATAGACCTTGTTGAGGCAATTCGCGCCGCAGTTTGATAGCCTTCATGTAAGATTTTAACATTTAAAAGTGGTTTTTTGATGGTTGCTTTATAGAGACGAAAAAGGGGCAACCTGATTAAAAACGGGGCACTGTGTTCAATCTGATTGCCCCTAAGCCCGCATCGCCCCGCTACGCGCTTGGTCGCCCCGCACTGTATTTTTACAGTTAAATAATTGTGAGGAGCGTGACCTTTGTCACGATTTAAGGTTTTTTAGAATTTTTTATTTATGCTATTTGTTTTTGATGATCATCTCATATAGGCGGTGCATGTGATAGATATTGATCCAAAAACTTTGGTTTGCGTGGCTATGTGCGCAGGGGCCTTCGGTGTAAAAGGCGAAATTAAATTGAAGTCTTTTACGCAAGACCCAAAAGACTGTGTCCTTTATGGGCCGCTCTATAATAACATGGGTAAGATTATCCTGACGCGACAAAGCCATCGTGTCATGACGCATCATATTGCTCTGAAAGCGGCGGAAATATCGCAGCGAGAAGATGCGCAAGCCTTAAGCGGGACGGAATTGTATGTCCCGCGTCATGTTTTACCTGCCCCTGACAATGAAGATGATTTCTACTATTCTGACTTAATTGGCCTAGAGGTAAAAAGTACAAGCGGGCAACGTATGGGTAAAATTATTGCCGTGCATGAATTTGGCGCAGGCGATATGCTTGAGATACAACCCAGCGCAAAAACGGCCGAAAAATCAGGTAAGGCTTCAGGAAGTTTTTTTCACCCTTTTACGAAAGCTGCCGTTCCGAAAATTGATTTGGCAACTCAACGAGTGATTATCCACATTGTCGAAGCGGAAAATGGCAGAGAGCCAAATTCCGTTTAATTAACGCATAAATAAAGGTCATGAATAGAATCATACGTATAATATGCGAATTTTTATAGCGGAGGCGGCGATTTATCGGCTATAGAGAAGGCTGATGACCTCCAACCCTAACATGCATATGCCTGTAAAGCCCCTTATGCCGTCTATCCGAAAGGCTATGGCGGGGACTGAATCCGTACAAGAGCGCCTTGATGGTTTCGTTCTGGCCATTGTGGAATCCATGCAAGCGGATGTGTCATCGATATATTTATTGCGTAAGGGCGATGAATTAGAGTTATCTGCAACCAAAGGCTTGAAAAAATCCGCCGTGCATAAAACGCGTCTTAAACCCGGCGAAGGTTTGGCGGGACATGTGGCCCTAACGGCCAAGCCTTTGAATTTAGCAGACGCGCCCTCTCACCCCCTTTTTTCTTATCGTAAAGAAACGTGCGAAGATCTTTTGAAGTCTTTTCTGGCTGTTCCTATTTTACGAGGTGGACGGACTTTGGGCGTTTTGATTGTCCAATCTAAAGATGAGCGTAGTTTTAATGTTACTGAAGTTGAAGACTTGCTCACTGTTGCGATGGTGCTGGCGGAAATTATTATCGACGACGAGCGCATTGGCGGCAAAAGAGCCAAGTTAAAAGGTATTAGCCTTGCGCCAGTGCGGCCAGAAACTGTTAAAGGCAAAGCTTTTGCGGGAGGGCTGGTTAAGGGCAAGGCCTATTTGCATGTCCCGCTTGTGGCTCCGTCTAATCTTTTAGCGGATGATGTTGCCGTAGAGCAAAGCCGCCTAGAAGATGGATTGTCGGTTTTGCGGACTTCAGTTGACGCAATTGTTGCGGGAGAAACGGCAAAATTATCGCGGGCATCGAAAGACATTTACGAAACTTACCGCATGTTTGCCTATGATAGAAAATGGAATAATCGTCTGCGCGAAGCTGTGCAATCGGGCCTGACCGCAGAAGCTGCGGTTGAACGTGTCCGAAATGAGCATCGTGCGCGGCTCATGAAAGCTAAAGACCCTTATTTGCGGGCACGTTTGCATGATCTTGAGGACTTGGCTAACCGTCTTATACGGGCGCTGGCGGGCCATGCTCTTGGCATTGGAAATAAAAACATCTCGGATGATGCCGTCATTTTTGCGCGTGACATTGGCCCAGCGGAATTGCTTGACTATGACCGCGAGAAACTCAAAGCCATTGTTCTTGAAGAAGGGTCGGCCAGTTCACATACAACTATTATCTGCCGCGCGCTTGGTATACCGATAGTTGGTCTGGCGGACGGGGTTTTGGATTTAATTGAGACGGGCGACCCTGTGCTTGTTGATGGCGAGGGTGGCTGTGTCCATATTCGCCCGCTAGATAGTCAAGATTCGGGCTTCCAGCTGCGTATTAATATTAAACAAGAGATCGACAAAGCCTATCAAGCGCAAAAGGACCTGCCTGCAAAAACTGTAGATGGGCGAGTTATATCTTTGCAATTAAATGCTGGATTGTTGATGGACTTACCTCAAATCGACCAAGTTGGCGCAAACGGAATTGGACTGTTTCGAACTGAGTTTCAATTCATGGTCAGTGAATTTATGCCCCGTCTTAAACAACAAGCGGACTTATACCGCAAGGCGATAGAAGCTGCAGGGCCCCGGCCTGTAACTTTCCGAACACTTGATTTAGGTAGTGATAAAATCTTACCTTATATGGACCGTGTGCCCGAAGAAAACCCCGCAATAGGTTGGCGCGCTATTCGTATTGCGCTCGATCGACCTGGGCTTATGCGCTATCAAATCCGCGCATTATTAGATGCTGCCGCTGGGTATAAGTTACGGATTATGTTTCCGATGGTATCGACGATTGACGAAATGATAGAGGCGCGCGCCTTATTTGATCGTGATCTCGTGCGGGCAACGGCCTTAGGAAACGACTTACCGCATAAAATTGAAGTGGGTGTTATGCTCGAAACACCATCCTTGGCGTGGCAAGTTCAAGGGGTCTGTCAACATGTAGATTTTGTCAGCGTGGGCGCGAATGATTTGCTTCAGTTTTTCTTTGCAGCAGACCGAAATAATGCCCGTGTTTCAGATCGTTATGATCCGCTGCACCCTGCGGCTTTGTCGATTTTAAAATCTATTGCAGATGGGTGTCGCGCTCATGGTACGCCTGTTTCGGTTTGCGGAGAAATGGCAGGACGCCCACTTGAAGCGATTTGTCTCGCCGCTTTAGGATATGACACATTATCTATGCCAGTAACGGGTATTGGTCCTGTTAAGGCGGCACTGTTAAAGACAAATGCAACGGAGTTGCGTGATAGTCTAATACCGCATTTGACCTCCGATTCAGCCAATGTTAGTTTGCGTCAGATTGTTGAAGCGTTCTGTCAATCCAATGGCATTCCTGTATAAGGCCTATGATGAAGATAGTTTATATTTCTTGCTGCGCGGCTTTGATGTTGAGCGCTTGTCAAAACAAGATTGATGACAAAGACATAAATTTGTCTGACCAGACGCCAAAAATAGACCCAAATGCGGTTGCGAAACCTGCTCCAATCAAAGTGCCGCTAAACGGCCTTATTACTGTATCTCCCGAAGTTTTAGTCAGTGAAGATGCAGCCTGCATCTTGCCTTTGCGCGTGTCTAACGGCACTGATAAAACAATTTCTGTGTCGATGTTTGATTTCAAAGTTACGGGATCTGGTCAACCCGATGCGGGTAATATGTTTGCCCGGCCAACCCCTTCGGGCGAGGCGCGTACGGCCCGAGTGATTTTAATTGGGCAGCCCTGCAACGCATTTAACACTGTAACGATTCCTGAAGTTTTATGTGTTTCAGAGGACTCTGAATGCTCAGTTGATGTTGGGTTTGAAGATAGCTCAGAAATTAAATTAATAAATCAAACTAATTAATTTAACTGGCTGTGTTATAAATAATTAATAACCTTGATGGGTTAATTCAATTTAGTTTGGATTTTTTCAGCTAACTTTTTTAAATTTCCCATATCTGTCATATTTCCTTCGTCGTGGGCGGCGAGCGGTTCGTCGCTATAGCGCGGTATGATATGCACATGGGTATGAAACACAGTTTGCCCCGCTGGCGCGCCGTTAAATTGTGTAATAACAATTCCATCTGGTTTGAGTGCCAAGTCGACAGCTTTAGATATACGCTGAACAGCTCCAAATAAACGGCCAATATCTTTGGGGGCGACATCGAGCATATTGCGCGAAGCGGCTTTGGGGACAACAAGACAATGACCGCGAGATTGTGGGAAAACATCCATAAAACTGACGATGTGAGCGTCTTCAAAGAGTTTAACGCAAGGCATTTCCCCGCGTAAGATTTGCGCAAAAATATTATCTGGATCATATGGGGCGTGAAGAGTCATTCTGTGTCCTTAAAGCAGGTAGGGCGATATATGTGGCGTGAGCGCGAATAGCAATTACAAAAGGAATCAATAAGCTAGATATAAATATACCGATGAATATATCTCTACCTATCATGAAGATGGCTATCATGGTGACGGCGTAAATTAAACTTAATAAGGCTAAGGGTAATAAATATAATCCAAAAAATGGGTTCATTGTTAAAATGCTAGCGTAAATAATGTCTTTCATCAGGCGAGGTCTAATCGGGTCGTAATCTGATGTAGGCTGCACTGTTTTTAAAAAGGTTTTGGCGGAGTCTATTTCGTGTTCTGGGAGCATAAGCCGAAAACCACCCAGCGCCCCGACATAGGCAATCGCGATAAATCCATGGTGAAAGCCGAAAATTTCTGGATGAAATCCGCCTGACTCTAACAGGCTAAATAATGTTACGGCTTGTGCTGGATTGTCCGTTGCATGCGCGAGTATTAATGCCATGATTAGGAACTTTCCGCCTTAAAGGGTGTGTGCTTTGTTAAAATATTGATATCATTTTTAACCGCATGACGCTCATGTACAAGATAATCTTCAATAGCAGCGCGCAAACCCGTATGTGCCAGATAATGAGCGCTATGCGTGGTGACGGGTTCGTAACCGCGCGCGAGTTTATGCTCGCCCTGCGCGCCCGCCTCGGCGCGCGGTAAGCCGAGCTCTAGAGCTGCGTCGATAGCTTGGTAGTAACAGAGTTCGAAATGTAAAAATGGCTTATGTGTCAGGCAGCCCCAATTTCGGCCATAAAGTGCATCGCTTCCGATAAAGTTCAAGGCGGCAGCAATGGGCGTGCCGTCCATCCATGCCATGATAAGGATAATGTCATCTCGCATTGTATCTTGCATCATCGCGAAAAACTGACGGGTTAGATATGGACGCCCCCATTTGCGCTGCCCTGTATCTAGATAGCATTGATAGAACACATCCCAATGTTCGGATTTAATGTCATCCCCCGTGAGGCGTTTTATAATCACGCCGTCTTGGGCATTTGCGCGTTCCTTGCGGATATTCTTACGTTTGCGAGAGGCGAGGCTATCTAAAAAATGGTCGAAATTATCATATCCGCGATTCATAAAATGAAATTGTCTGTCTTCGCGCGCCGCAAAGCCAACCTCCTTCAAAATATTTTTGTCGCCGTCTTGTAGGAAAGTTAGATGCGCCCCTGACATATTCCAGTCGTTGCAGGCTTGTATCATCGTCAAAGCCAGTGCGTGTTTATGCTCATCATTTTTGGCTAAGAGACGCGGCCCTGTAGCGGGTGTAAACGGCACAGAACATTGCAGTTTAGGATAATAAGACCCGCCTGCTCGCTCCAAGGCATCGGCCCAACCATGATCGAAGACATATTCGCCTTGGCTATGGGTTTTAGCATAAAGCGGGGCCGCGCCGATTGCAGTACCGTCTTGGTCTTCAAGCCAAATATGGCGTGGGTGCCATCCTGTTTCTGGTGTGGCAGCCCCGCTTTGCTCGCAGGCGTGCAAAAACCGCCATGTCAGAAAAGGATGGTTACCATCTGGAATGAGGGCATCCCAATCAGCCTGAGATACATCACTGATGGAGGTTAAAATACGGGCTTGAAAAAGCGGTTCACTCATGAGGTTTATGTGCCGCCTTTTTACCCGTTAATCAATCTCGATAACCGCGTCAATTTCGACAGCGACGTCCAAAGGTAAGCTTGGCGCGGAGACTGCAAAGCGTGCATGACGACCTGCATCACCAAAAACAGCGACCATAATATCAGAGCAACCATTAATGATTTTCGGAATATCGGCGGTTGTCACGCTAGGGAGAGCTTGCACAAATCCGCCTAATTTGACGACGCGTTTGACGCGCGATAAATCTCCGCCGCAGGCCGCTTTCATTTGCGCGATTAGGTTTAACGCGGAGAGTTTTGCGGCTTTTTGTCCTTGCTCTACGGTTAGGTCTTCGCCCAATCGTCCGCCAATGGCTACGTCGCCGATTTTTGAAATTTGGCCAGAAATGAAGACCATATTTCCGCAGGTTACATAGGGAACATAATTAGCAACAGGCGCAGACGCAGCAGGTAAGGTGAGACCTAAAGCCGCGATACGGGCTTCGGCTGTATTTTCAGATGACATATGGATGGCTCCTGTTTACATAGTTAGATAAATCATGTTGGCAGCTTTGCCACAGAATGTGTAAATAGACGAGATAAATATGCCTGATAAATCCTCGAATATATCTCTGGATATGGATCAAAAGCTCTCCTTGCCGCAACATCGTCCGCATGTCACAGAATTTTTGAAATTTCGGCGCTCGAATCTAGCAAAGTTAATGATAGAGCCCGGCCCCGATGCGGCTCAACTTGATGACATGCTAGAAATTGCGGCCCGCGTGCCAGATCACCGGAAACTCGCGCCGTGGCGATTTATTCTGTTTCAAGGCGATGCCCGCGCGAAATTTGGCCCGCATTTAGCCTCCGCCTTTACAAAGGCTAATCCTAACTTACCCGTTGACCGTGCTGTTTTTGAATCCGCGCGAATGACCCGTGCCCCGCTTGTTGTTGCCGTCATCTCGTCAGTCAAAATCTGCGCTCGCGGGACACCAAAGTGGGAGCAAAAACTTTCCGCAGGGGCGGTATGCTTTAACTTGTGTTTGGCGGCGCAATCCTTTGGATTTGGGGCACAATGGCTCACCGAATGGTATGCTTACAATGATGACATTAATGCGGCTTTAGGCTTAAGCGAGAACGAAACTGTCGCGGGCTATATTTATATTGGCAGCGTTGATACAGCCCCTTCTCCTCGCGCTCGCCCAGATATGAGCCAGATTGTTAGCCGCTGGACAGGCTAATTTTGCGTGATGCGCGCGTACGGTTAAGTGTTGGCAAGTTCGTGCAAAATGCGTATGGCAAGATATGAATACACGATCTCATAAACCTGCACCAGATGAGAGCATGGCCTTTGTTCCTTCGGATAGTGCGCGCTTGTTAACATTCATCACAGATGAGACACCAGACGAGGGCAGCGTTACAGAAATCGCCGATGGTGTGTTCTGGCTGCGATTTGTCTTACCAATGAAAGGGCTTAACCATATTAATTTGTGGGCTTTGAAAGATGGTGATGGCTGGGTTGTTGTCGATACAGGTATTGGCAATCAAGATAGCCGTGATATTTGGGAAATACATTTCAAGGAACTAATGGGAGGCCGCCCCGTGAACCGTGTGATCTGTACTCATTTACATCCCGATCACACAGGGCTTGCAGGTTGGATTTGCCGAAAATTTGGCGCGCCGCTTTTAATGACGCGCGGAGAGTATTTTCTTTGCCGTCTTATGGCTGCAGATACTGGCCATAGCGCGCCCAATGAAGGTGTGCAATTTTATCGTAAGGCAGGATTTACGGAAAGCCAGCTGGAACTTTACAAGGCTCGTTTTGGCGGATTTGGCAAAATGATAACGCCGCTGCCGCAAAGCTATGACCGATTAGTGGACGGCGAATTGGGCTCTATTGGCGGACGGCAATGGCGCGTGATTATTGGGTCTGGTCATTCGCCTGAACATGCGTGTTTATATTGCCCAGAGTTAAATCTATGCCTAACTGGAGATCAACTCTTGCCGAATATTAGCTCGAACGTGTCGGTTTGGCCTACGGAACCTGAGTCTAATCCACTTGAAGATTGGATTACATCTTGCCATAAATTAAAAACGCAATTGCCCGAAGATGTGTTAATTGGCCCTGCTCACGGCATTCCGTTTCGCGGCGCGCATCGCCGTTTGGATAAATTAATAGAACATCACGAAAAAGCCCTTAACCGCCTTGCAGAATTTTGCCGTGAGCCGCGCTTGGCCAATGGTGTGTATTCTGTTCTATTCCGCCGAGAAATTAATGACCAAAACCGCCTGATGGCCATTGGTGAAAGTGTGGCGCATTTAAATTGCCTAAAGGGACGCGGGATTGTCTCACGCCGCAGAAATGATGCAGGGCAATTTACGTATAAAACGAAAAGTCAGTATTCGGGATGATAAAAATTGTAAGTTGTTAAGGTAGCCTAAGAGACGCTTTTCGATACTTATATTCCCCTTGACCAGTCCAGTTTTTTCCATCTGGAAACCGTAATTCAACGCCTGATAACTTATCCATATTGAATAAACGCATATTAATACCCATGAGGTTATTTTTTCCTGACGTTGCAATATAACAATCTGTGAGTTTCCAATGGGTTGTAGACCCGCATGTCGCACAGAAATGTATTTGTATGGCGTGGGAGGGTTTGTCCGTTCTTTTATAATTCTGCGTTAACCCTGTAATTTTGACATTTGACGGTATGTAATATCCCCATAAGGCGCCAGCACTTGTGCATAATGAGCAATTGCAATCATTTATGAAATTTGGGTTTTCAGCAACTGTGATTTGTACTTTGCCACAATGACATTGCCCTATGATATTAGCATGTTGGTTCATTATAACTCATCCTCACATCATCGCGTCTGAGACCCCAGATAACGCTGCGGCAAAAACAGGCGCGGAAAAGTTTTCTAGATCTTCTATTCGCTCGCCAATCCCGATATGATGAATAGGCAAAGCGTATTTATCTGAGAGCGCGACCAACACCCCGCCTTTGGCGGTCCCGTCAAGTTTGGTCATAATCAACCCTGTAATGCCCGCAGTTTCTTTAAAGGCTTCGGTTTGAATCAGCGCGTTTTGACCGACCGTTGCATCAAGCACTAAGATCGAATGATGCGGCGCGGACGGGTCCTGTTTTTGGATCACACGAATGATCTTAGAGAGCTCGTCCATAAGCTCTGTACGGTTTTGCAGGCGGCCTGCTGTGTCGATCATTAATATGTCGAAATTTTCTTCGCGTGCGCGTGTGATGGCGTCATAAACAAGACCAGCCGCGTCTGCTCCAGCTGCGGCGCTCATGACGGGCGCGTTTGAGCGCTCTCCCCAAACGGTGAGCTGTTCTACTGCGGCGGCGCGGAATGTATCCCCCGCCGCAATAAGAACTTTCTTGCCTTCATCTGTATAACGTTTGGCAATTTTGCCTAATGTCGTTGTTTTTCCAGACCCGTTGACGCCTACAAAGAGTAAGATTTGAGGTTTGGATAGACCCAAAATAATCGGTTTTTCGAGCGGGGTTAAAATATCGGAAATGACATCGGCGAGGGCGATTTTTACTTCCATATCTGTAATGTGTTTGTCGAATTTATCTTTCGCTAACAATGCAGTCACTTTGGAGGCAGGGCCAAGCCCGAGGTCAGAGGCGATGAGAATATCTTCGAGGTCTTCTATGGCTGCGTCATCGAGTTTGCGTTTGGTAAAAACCGCCGAGACTTGATCGCTCATGTGGCTGGTGGATTTGCGCAGCCCTGCAGTGATGCGCGATAGGAAATTTCCTTTCGCGAGCGTATCAGATACGGGAGCCGTCTTAGTTTGTTGGTCTGGCTGAGTTTGTTGATTAGATTGGCGCTGCGCCGCAAGTTCGCGTTCAGCAATCTCGCGCGCAGCTTGTTCTCCGGCGATGCTTGCGCGGCGCTCCGCTTCGCGGGCCTCATCACGTAGTCTTTTGGCTTCACGTTTTTCGGCCGCGAGGCGTTCAGCTTCAAGGCGCTGCGTTTCGGCTTGCTCTGTTGCTAATCTCTCGGCCTCTAATTTTTCGGCGAGCGCTTTTTCTTCGGCTACGCGCTTGGTCTCGGCGTTTATGCGAGCGGCCTCGCGAGCTTGGGCTTGCGCATCTTGTTTGGCTTTAATAGCTGCGGTTTCGGCCTCGGATTTTGCCTT
>JBDVGI010000023.1:0-12235 GCA_039962885.1 Litorimonas sp.
GGATTGGACAGACCGTCATTGCCGGTGGTTTCATAGGCAGTTATCTACCCGCGTTTTGCTTTATACAGAGATGGTCGTTGCCGATGCTGTGATACATGGCCCGCGGGAACGCTTACTGGGGTTTAATGCAATCGAGCACCCTGTGGCTCTGCAAATTGGCGGAAGTGACCCTGATAAGCTTGCGCAAGCGGCGAGCATAGGTGAGGGATTTGGCTATGATGAGATCAATATCAACATAGGCTGTCCGTCAGACCGTGTACAATCGGGGCGCTTTGGGGCGTGTTTGATGGAAGAGCCCGGTTTAGTGGCAGAGTGTTACAACGCGATGGCGCAAGCCGTCAGCGTGCCTGTGAGCGTCAAATGCCGCCTTGGGATTGATGAGCAAGACTTAGCGCAGACTTTACCGCAATTTATCGATAAGGTTTCTGCGGCAGGTTGTACGCATTTTATTATTCACGCACGTAAGGCTTGGCTAAAAGGTCTTAGCCCAAAAGAAAACCGCGATGTTCCCCCGCTAGATTATGATCTGGTGAGACAGATTAAACATGATAACCCACATCTGGAAATTGTTTTAAATGGCGGAATAAAAACGATAAACTCGGCCAAGGTAGAAACCAAAACTTTAGACGGTGTCATGCTTGGCCGCGCGGCCTATCACGATCCGTGGGTTTTAACGCAAATAGATGAGACGTTTTACGGCGAAGATAAATTTACACGTAACCGCGAAGATATTGTTCAAGACTTAATTGCATATGCGAAAATACGTCAAGAAACAGACCGTACCACCAAAGCCCTCATAAGGCATATTATGGGGTTATTTGCAGGACAAGTCGGCGCAAGACTTTGGCGGCGTACATTAAGCGAACAATTAATCTCCAAAGCCGCGCCATCTGACATAATTGCAAGCGCTTATGAGGCCTTGCAAAATGCAAAAGCACATGCAGAAAATTTGCAGTTCAATTCATGAATGATATACTCCCATTGCTTCCATTGATTTTGGCATTACTTTTTGTGGGCGGCCTGTCGGGTCTTAGCGCAGGATTGTTTGGAATTGGCGGCGGGTCGGTGATGGTGCCCGCGTTGTTTTTTGCATTCCAAGCCTTAGGCATATCTGACGATGTTGTTTTTCATAGTGCAGTGGCAACGTCATCAGCGATTATTATTGTCAATGCTGTTCGATCTGTACGTAGCCACAATAGTCACGGAGCTGTGGATTGGGACTTGCTTTGGCCAAAGGCATTTTGGAATAGCTATGCTCTATGGATAGGGCTTGGTGCCTTTGTTGCTGCGCTTTGGCTTGCACCGCGTATGTCTGGACAGGCGTTAATTGTTTTGTTTGCAGCTGTAGCTAGCCTTGTGGCGTTGCAATTTATATTCGGACGACCTGATTGGAAGTTACGTGATAATGTACCTGGCGGGGCGGCTCGGCCTATAGTTGGCGGGGCGATTGGGATGTTGTCGGCTTTGATGGGAATTGGCGGCGGTTCATTGACTGTCCCGCTGATGAGCATGTGCAATATGTCTATTCACCGCGCAGTGGCGACGGCATCGGGTTTTGGGTTCGCGATAGCATTGCCCGCGACTCTCGGTTTTATCATATCTGGGTGGGGGGTTGCAGGAAGACCAGCCTTTTCATTAGGCTATGTAAACGGGCTTGGGTTTGCGGTTGTCGCGCTGACCGCGTATTTGACGATACCGATTGGCGCACGTTTGGCACATAGTTTGAGCCAGAAACGGCTTAAATTGATTTTTGGAATATGCTTGTTGCTTGTCGCTTTAAATATGGCACGCAAGGCTTTATTATAAGCGTAAAAACAAAGTGTCGCGCGTTGCCTCAACCTTTTGGAGCTCTCCGAGATAGCTCATGCCCAAGAGTGAGGTGCTAAGCCCGTCTTTAATAATAATGGCCTCAATATCGCGTAATGTAATCGCCCCAATGGTTACGGATTCTAGTGTTATGCCCGCACCGTAATTTGTTCCGCCTGCCGTAGACACAGGGATGTTGAAGTCTAAATCTCGAACTTTTATACCTGATTTCTTAGCATCATTTAAAGTCAAAGCGATTGTGCTAGCGCCTGTATCGACCAGAAAATGAACGCGTCCCGTATTCACACGGGCATATGTCCAAAAATGACCATTACGAGGATCTTTTTGCAATGTCACTGTAGACCCAGATTTGCGAGGACGTGCAGGCGCCTTTGTTACCGTTTTGGCCGCAATTTGGCTTTTTGATGCTTTTTCATCTTGTTGTACTTGAACGGTATCCGCTTGGTCTGACTTATAAGACAAATAGGCCGTACCGGCTACGGCACAAGCGCAAATGATAGCTGCATTTAAAAATATATTTTGGCTCATTTAATCAAACTACCAAAATATAGTTGTTAAGGGTTTAAAATAGGTCCGTAAGATAAAAAATTGCTTTCATAGGGTTAATGAAATATATTTCGCTGATAGAGAATCGTACCGATGCGATTTATATTTTGGTTATTCAAAATTTAAAATGACAATGTTAGGACTTAATGTGAGCCCCAGCGCAAAACCCTTTGATGATATTCGTGCATTACTAGACACAATGCCGCAAGCGGATATAGCAATGCACGATGCCGTATTGAAACTTGCTAATCACCTTGGCCGTGAACTTCGTCCATTAGGAACGCTGGATCAGCACTTAGCGTGGCTAGCCGCATGGCAAGGAAGCAGCCTACCGCGATTGCAACGTCCATTGGTTGCTGTTTTTGCGGGTACTCATGGCGTAGCGAAATCTCTGTTCGGGGATAATTATATCGAGCAATCAAAAGCACGGGTGCAAAGCTTAACTGATGGCGCTGCAGCGGTGAGAGGTATCGCCGCAGATGCGGGGGCCGCCTTTAAAGTTTATGAATTTGGCATTGAACATCCTTCCGAAGATTTCAAAACTGCCCCGTCTTTATCAGAACGAGATTGTGCGGCAGCGCTCGCTTTTGGTATGGAGGTTGTCGCAGAAGGCGCTGATGTTATTGTTCTTGGTAGTGCTGGTTTGGGTGCCGCTGCCGCTGCCGCAGGTTTAGCACATGGCTTATTTGGTGGCGGAGCAGAATATTGGGCAGGCGGGAGCAGCCCTCAAGCGAAGCAACGCGTTACGGCCGTAGAGCAAGGCGCGCAAAGCCATAAAGATATGCTTAAAGATCCCCTCGATATTCTTCGACTTTTTGGCGGACGCGATCTGGCGGGTATTGTCGGGGCAATTATTGCTGCGCGCCATCAACGCATTCCTGTCATTCTGGATGGTTACGTTGTTTGCGCCGCTGCTGCCGTTTTGCACCAAATAGATAATGATGCTGTATCCCATTGTATTGCGGCCCATGTTAGCGCCGAACCCGCGCACCAAGCTTTGCTCGATAGGCTTGATATGCAACCAATTTTAGATCTCGAGCTCAATATTGGCGACGGCACTGGCGGCGCGCTAGCAATGCATTTGCTAAAAGCGGCTTCTATGGGTTTATCTGCATTAGATAATGACTAAATTTTCTAAATTTAGGCAGAATTTCTCTTTATCCTTTAGTTAGGACGCATTATGTTTATATTTTCACACCCCGACTTCGACAATCATGAGGGTATTTATACCTTTTCCGACGAAAAAACTGGCTTAAAAGCTATAATTGCTGTGCATAATACGCATCGCGGTCCCGCATGTGGCGGAACACGTTTCTGGCAATATGGCACTGACGAAGAGGCGGTTAAAGACGCGCTGCGCCTATCTCAAGGCATGAGCTACAAGAACGCTATGGCGGGCTTATCTCTTGGCGGTGGCAAAGCTGTCATAATAAAGCCCGAAGGAGAGTTTGACCGCAAAGCCTTGTTTGAAAGTTATGGCCGTGCAGTTGAAAAAGTGGGAGGTCAATACATTACGGCCGAAGATGTTGGTGTCTCGCCTGATGATATGGCGATTATAAAAACGCAAACAAACCACGTGGCTGGGTTAGACGAGGGCGCATCAGCATCGGGTGATCCATCACCTGTAACAGCCGAGGGCGTGTACCGCGGTATTAAAGTCGCAGTTAAACACAAGCTGGGTCTGGATAATGTCAAAGACGTTCGCGTAGCTGTGCAGGGATTGGGGCATGTTGGATATAGTTTATGCAAACACTTACATGCGGCAGGCGCGAAGCTTCATGTTGCCGATATTAACGCGGATGTCCTACGCCGCGCTGAAGTTGAATTAGGTGCGGTGGTTGTATCTACAGAAACCATACATGCGGCGGATGTAGATATTTTTGCGCCATGTGCGCTGGGCGGGGCGATAAATGCGCAAAGTTTGCCAGGCATCAAGGCCTCTATCATTGGCGGAGCCGCGAATAATCAACTTGCTACGGCTGATATGGGCCAGGCTTTGAAAGACCGTGGTGTGCTGTATTGTCCAGATTATGTGCTTAATGGCGGCGGCATTATTAATGTCGCGTCTGAAGTCAGCGGGCATTATGACAGGGCTTGGGTTGGGCATAAATTAGGCGAACTTGAAGACACACTTGCGGAGATATTTCGCAGGGCTGACGCGGCTGATGCTGCGACAAGTGATATTGCTGACACGATGGCAAGAGAAAGGCTTTCGCTTTAATCGCAGGCTAAGCTTTCACTAGGCAGATTTCACTGGAACCTACGGCATTATAGTAACAACCAGAGTTTTGTTACATAATGTTACACAGCGTTACAATTTTGCTTGAAAATTCGTGTTAGGGGAAAGTTTACAAATTAAGAACCTTTTGTGGTTAACAAAACGTGTTGGAGCGGCCCACGCTCGTGACTATAGGACTATATTAATGATCGAGCCAACACCAATTGCGCGCGGCAAAGCCATCCGATACGGCGATTTTAATACTGTGTGCGACGCTTTAGACTACGCGGCCACTTGTAATACAGGTTTGAATTATTTTACGGGGAAGGCGGAGCTTAAAACCGTTCTAACCTACAAAGACCTACGCACCAAAGCGATGGAACTGGCGAAACGACTGGTTGGATTCGCTCCTAAAAATTCCCGAATCGGCCTTGCGGCTGTCTCTACTCCTGAATTTGCTATTGTGTTTTTTGCTTGCCAATATGCGGGTTTAGTCCCTGCGCCGCTACCTTTGCCAGTTACTTTGGGCGGGCGCGGCTCTTATGAACGGCAGTTGCAACGTATGGCCGATACAGGTGATTTCCACGCATTGCTTTGCCCGTCGACTATGGAACCTATCATGAGCGCAGCGCTCAATGATCAGGCTATTCCTGTCATGACGTTTGAAAGTTTAGAAGAATTGCCTATGGGCGATTCTATACGCCCATTTGGGGCTGATGATCTGTGTTATATTCAATACTCTTCTGGTAGTTCTAGCTCTCCAAAAGGAATTATTGGTACACAAGCTTCTGTGTCGGCGAATTGCCACGGCATTTCAAAATATGGCTTAGAGGTTGTTGAAAGTGACCGCGCAACAAGTTGGTTGCCGCTTTATCATGATATGGGCTTGATTGGCTTTATGCTAACGCCGTTAATGTGCCAACTCAGTGTTGACTATATTGACCCGCAAGATTTTACGCGACGTCCAATCTCTTGGTTGCAGCTAATTTCTGATCATAAAGGGACATTATCCTATTCTCCGACATTTGGGTATGAGTTATGCGTGCGTAGATGGCGAGAGGACCGTGAACTGGATTTGTCATCTTGGCGAGCGGCTGGAATTGGCGGCGATATGGTTCGGCCAGAGCCTCTTACTAAATTCCAAGATTTGTTTGGACCTATGGGTTTCTCTGACGGCGCTTTTACGCCGAGTTATGGTCTTGCAGAGACAACATTAGCTGCAACTTTTGCGCCTATGGGACAGGGATTGCTCAAGCATACAATTGATATGGGACGTTATACGCGTACCTCCGAAGCTGTCACTGCCTCAGATTTGACCCCCTTAGAAGATCGCCGAACATTTGTAGCCTGCGGAAAAGTGTTGCCTGATCATAAAATTGAAATTCGGGATTTTGATGATAATGTTTTGGATGGCAATAAAGTTGGCCGTATTTGTTTGAAGGGCCCATCCGTCTCCCCAGGTTATTTCCGAAACAGTCAAGCCACCGAAGCGTGTTTTAGTCCTGATGGTTGGCTGGATACAGGGGATTTAGGTTATTGGCTGGATGATCAAATCGTCGTTACGGGCCGGTTTAAAGACTTGATACTTTGGCACGGCCGCAATATTTGGCCGCAGGATATTGAATGGGCTGCCCAAGCTGCAGCCCCGCATCGTTGCGGAAGAGCTTGCTCATTTGCGATGGGCGGCGTGGGCGATGAAAAAGAAATTATGCTTTTGCTGGAATGCCGCACACGCGATCCTAAATTGCTCGATGAAATATATAAAGCCGTTATGGCTGCTATTCGTCTTGAGGTAGGTGTGCCTGTGCGGTTGATGTTGGTTCCGCGCAGTACAATGATCATTACCTCTTCAGGAAAACTGTCGCGCGCACGCGTCAAGGACAAGTACTTAAAAGGTGAAATCATTGACCTGCAAAATGAAACACCGCTTAAAGTCGTTTCAAGTGATGTTAATTAAACTCACTGGGCTTTATCTGTGAAGATTGCTCTGACAGGCGCAACTGGCTTTTTAGGACTGCATTTACTCACCGCATTGCTTGAGGCAGGACATAACGTAAACGTCCTTGTTCGTTCACCTGACAAGTTACCTCAAAACATACGTGCCCAACGTAATTTGTCCATATTTGAAGGCGATTTACAAAGTGACTTAACGGACTGGGCCAAGGGCGCAGACTGCGTTATTCATCTTGCGGGCCTTATTAAAGCCCGAACCTTGGCTGAATTTATAAGCGTTAATGCGGATGGAGCGGGCCGAATCGCTAATGCAGCGCAATCTGCTAAAGTCTCGCGCTTTATCCTATTTTCGTCCATGGCTGCACGCGAGCCGCATCTAAGCGGATATGCGGCATCTAAACATGCGGGTGAGCGGGCTGTAAAAACAGCTTTCACGGACGGAGCCCTTGTCATCATTCGCGCGCCGGCGGTGTTTGGTCCAAATGATATGGCGACTAAGCCTATTTTTCAAATGCTACAAAAGGGATGGTTTCCTGTTGTGGGGGGTGATTGGAAAAAAACTAATATATCAATGGTTTACATTGATGATTTAATAAAAAATCTTGTCTCTAATGTCATTCATGGTGGATGTGATGGGCGGATTGTTTCGCCGTCGTCCATTACTAAAATGTCATGGGCGGAATTTGCAAATTTTGCGGCGCTAGCCTTAAACCGCCCCGTACGTGTTTTACCTATCCCTGTGATCATAATGAAGCCAATAGCGGCGATAACCTCTGTAACGCTACGTTTGTTTGGGGTGGGGCATTTAAGCTTAGAGAAACTACGTGAATTTCGACATCCTGATTGGACAAGTCCCGATGAAATTGATAACCCAACGCCTATGATAGAGGCCCTGCGCATCACTGCCACCTCTTATAAGAAAGATTAAACGCATATGCCCCAACCTAGTGATGAACAAGTTTACGAAAAAATATGTGAACTCCTGACGCCCTATAACCCAAAGAACCATCCGATTAACCGCTCTAGCGGTATCATGTCTGACCTTGAGGTTGATAGTACAGCAGTGTTTGATGTTATTATGGGGCTGGAAGATCATTATGACATTTCCATTCCGATGGAAATGGTGTCCGATATTAAAACAGTCGGCGAATTAGGGAATGCCATAAGAGAATTAACCGCAGACCAGTAAGGCACGGCTATGACGAAGCTTTTTGATAAATACGCCCCGCTACAAGCGCGCGTCGATATGATGATGAAAATTGGTCAAGACGCACTTGGTGTGAAGTTTGATGATATTATCAATGCTACACGCGGTAGAATTGGAAACCGCGAAATTCTACTGGCAGGAACGAATAATTACCTAGGCCTGACCTTTGACGAAGATTGTATTGAGGCTGCGAAAGCCGCGATTGACAATCACGGTACGGGAACAACGGGCTCTCGTATAGCCAATGGGACCTATACAGAACATATGGACCTTGAAAAAGCGATTGCAGAACATCTTGGCATGCCGAGTTGTATTGTATTTTCAACGGGATATCAGACAAACCTAGCCGCTATATCAGGACTGGCAGGGGATAAAGATGTTATCTTTATGGATGCTGATGCTCATGCATGTATCATTGACGGAACGCGCCTCACTAATTCATCGACCATTCGATTCCGCCATAACTCCCCCGAAGATTTAGACAAGCGCTTGCGCCGCCGCGGAGAGATTGAAGGCGGGAATGCCTTAGTTGTGATTGAGGGCATGTATTCTATGTTTGGCGATATCGCGCCTATTGATGAATTTTTGGACGTAACGCATCGTCATGGCGGTTATCTGTATATTGATGAGGCCCATAGTTATGGAATATTTGGAAAAACAGGCTGCGGAATAGCCGAAGAACAAGGCGTGTTGGATAAGGTTGACTTTATCTCAAGCACATTTTCTAAATCGCTTGCGTCAATTGGCGGATTTTGTGCCTCTATACATCCTGAGTTTGAAATTACGCGCAAGGTTATGCGGCCATACATGTTTACCGCTTCGCCAACACCGTCCAATGTCTCGGCAGCTCTGGCCGCCGTTGAGAAAATCAAGCAAGGCGGGCATCTTCGTCAAAACCTCAAAGACCGAGCCGCGCAGCTCCATAAGGGTTTGTCAGATATGGGCTATGATTTATGCGCCCCGCCAAGCCCCGTTATCGCCGCGCGCCGCCCCAATGAAGCGGTTGCTGCTATGGAGTGGAATGCGCTGATTGAAAATGGAGTTTATGTGAACCTCGCTGTTCCGCCAGGGACGCCGCAAAGCTCTAGCCTCTTGCGCATTAGCCTATCTGCGGCCCATAGCGAAGATGATGTAAATGAGATATTGAAGGCTTTTCAGGCCCTCAAAGAGAATCAAGTCGAAATGATGCAATCTATGGCAGCAAAGCTACAAGCTGCAGAGTAGGGCTTTAGAAAGTTTCATTTTATCCAAAATAATGGCCTTAAATGTATATTTTTTTCGGCCATTACATGGTTGTGACGATTGCAAGTTTTCGGCTCGGCAGCATACAATAAATCTAATAGTTTGCTCTCCACTCGACGCATAATTCGCCTTGGTATGTTATTACCTTGATTTTTATGTTTTTTTGACATATGTCATTTACATATACACCATTAAAGTGCAGCTTATTTGCATGTTTGGGATGAATAAAACACGACTTTGAATTGGGGATTTTATGAAATTACGTTTTTTAACCGCTGCTACGGTTTCAGCCTTAAGCTTGACTTTTGCCTCGTCAATGGCTTTTGCTCAAGATAACCCATTGCTACAGCCTGCATCAGAAAACCCGCTACTTCAACAGGCTCAACCGACCGCTGAATCTCTGTTTGAACAACAAGCTCGTGAAATTAATGCAGCTGCAACAAAGCCGGCAAGCGATCCTGTTTGCGTGAATATTCGTACAAATTACAATCAACAATTGGCTGAAATCACGGAGAAATCTGGACAAGATGCTTTCTCCCTATCTGGTATCAACCAAATGACGGACAATAGTAATAGCACGGCCTATAGGCTTCAAAATATAAACCGCAATATTACTGGAAATAGTAGTGGTGCTCTGGGCAAGGCAACTGGTGCTATCGGAAGAGGGTCTAGCGTAATTAATGACACTGCTGCGATTGGTGGTTTACTTGGTTTTGGCGGCAAAAAAATGTCTGCTAAAAAAGCTCAGAAAAAAGCAGCTAAGTTAGATGGTCAAGCTATGGACGCAGTGCGCCAAACAGGTTGTCCCATGGGCACATTTAGCTAATTGGAACATAACTCTTAACGTCATAAGCCGCCGATAAGGCGGTTTTTTTTTGTTAAAGTTATCATCGGCATCGGTGTTGCTATAAAATTGCCTGCTTTGTTGTAAGATTACAATAAAGTTGAAGCTCTTTATTTAAAAGCCCCCATGCGCCATAGTTTCCATGCAAGGACGGGTGAGCATAATACGGAATGTTTGCGTTGAAATTTGGTCGGCTCCAAGCTCACACCAGAATGATTTTTGATTTTTCGTAAAATATAATCAAGTCCGCCATCAAAGGTTGCAGCGCTGTTGATAATACGAATGGCGGCGACAGGTTTTCCAACTATGCGCCGTAATAACCATTTTCGTTTGCAGGCTGACTGAGAGCTTTGCGAGATTGTATAGAGTCCGTTTTCATTTGGCTCGCCGTAAAGGGCTGTGGTTAGGGCTGCGTAACGGCTTTCGAACGTCGAGACAATTTCAGCAGAGCGTCCAACGGAGCTTTCAGGGCGAATTTCTGTGCGGTAGCTCTCATAGAAGCCGCGGCCCCAAAACTCTGCCGCGCTTACTGGAGCGTCAATTAAGGGGGCCGTTTGTGACGCCATATATTTCACGGCTTTCACGCGGGCCTTGAAAATACGGTTTTGTTCGGCTTCAGAACGAGCGCCAAGTAAGATACAAGGCTGTGAAAACCTTCCCCATACCTGTGATAAAAATGCAGCCTTGCCACATTTTTTTTCAAATTCAGGAAGCGATATAATCGAGTACTTACAAGTGCTTAAAATATTATCTTTATCTATATGTTCAAGATAATAAACGGCTGGCGGGATAAGCTTGTTTAACCAGGCTCTTATTGGATTTTTGTGCGTTTTACGGTAACTATCTACCAAGACATAAAAATCGAGCATTTTTTTTGGATTATCGAGTTCTCGCAAGGAAGAGCCATAATAAATAAAGGCCTGAATTCGGTTTTCATGACGGGTGCGGATAATGTTCATAAGCTCAATCACACGGGCGGGCGGGTCCATGGTTTCGCTTTGAATAATGTTTAAGATGGGGTCATTCATAATTTTGCTAGCTTACTGCGCTTGAATGAAATTGATTGGGCGTGTTGGCGTGATGCGAAATATCCCGTCCGCCATCATAAGAGGTTCTCCGTCTAAGACGCATGGGCCGTTATATTGATAATTCACATGATCGATATTCCAACTTTGAAGGCCATCTTGGCTCCGATCTTTAGTTTTGTTGCCTCGCCAAAGGCTAATAATATTTCGGTAAAGCCTGCGTGGATTTTCACCTACATAGGTCAAACGTAACGGAGCCTCGCGGCTGCCCCAAAAAGGATCAAGGCCCATAATTAGGCTTGGCAGTGTCGTCAGAATAGTTCCAATATGAGCTGTTTGAATATCTATGTTTGCGCTCTCGCATGTCACCGAAATTTCAGTGGGATATAAAACTTCATCATTGTTGGCTGATATGCCTTTTAAGATACCGCCAGCTACGGCGAATGAGCCGCCAATGCCGCGCTTATGGAGTTTTGATTTGGTGTAATCTGTAACCATAGGTACTGCGCCAGTAGAGAATAAAAATCCGTTATAAACGTTGCCATCACTAATTTCGACATTCAATAATGGCATGGGTTTTAGGCGGAGTTCGCCTGCTAGGGCGGCTTTTACCAAACTAGGTTTAAGTCCTATATTTTTGGCGACTTGGTTTGTCATTCCGCCTGCGATAATTGCAAAGTCAGGGAATGTGGGAAAAATATCTGATTGCTGCAGGAATGCACTTAAGACACCTTGGGCCGTGCCGTCGCCCCCTTCGATGAATACATATTTCACACGGGACTTCGCAGCGTTTACCACGACGTTTGCTAAGTTTTTGAAATTATTAATTTCATATATCTGCGCGCCGCATGGTTGGGCGTAAGGCGATAGGCGTGAGCCTTTTTGTGCAACCCTTTGGGATAATGGGTTGACGATAAATAGTGCAGTCATAACGGCGCTACAGGCTTTCTGTGCGTATGACGAGAAGGCTGCCAAAGAGAGCAAATACAAATAAAGGCATGGCAATAGCCGGTAAGACAGGTAAGCCGCCAGAGGCCGCAAAGGTTGCCATAGCGCCGTCTATAATCAAAAAGATAAACCCGAGGGTGATGCCTAAAACAAGGGCTTTATCGCCTGTATCTTCGCGTCCAGTACGTTGCATCAAACCCGCGCAGCATACAAGCAGTATGAGGGCCGCCAAAGGACGTGTGGCTCGGTGTGCATGCCAAAAACTATAGGCAAAGCGAGGTTTAGACCCCGAATTTCCAGGTTGGCTGAAATTCCGCATTTCCGAGAGTGATAAATCTCGTGGCTCGGCGGCAAGGCGCGCTATGGATGTTGGAGTTTGATTTGTTACCCAGACTTGAGGCGTGTCTGATTTAACAGCGACAGGG
>JBDVGI010000024.1:0-8856 GCA_039962885.1 Litorimonas sp.
TGAAACAAAATACATCATGCTCAATGCGCCCAAAGATAAAGTCGAGGCGATAGCGGCATTACTGCCGGGGTCTGATGCGCCGACGATCATTCCGCTCGCAGGAAATGAGGGTTTGGTTGCCATGCAAGCTGTCTGCACAGAGAATATTTTTTGGGAAACCCTTGAGGACCTTAAATCCCTTGGTGCCCGAGCTATCTTAGTTCTACCTATCGAAAAGATGATGAGCTAATCATGCAACGTTTTAACTGGTCAGAGTTGGATGATGGAGCCCGAAAAGCCGCCCTAACACGCCCCGCAGCTATTTCTGATACGAAGCTTATGTCTAGTGTCAGCGATATAATGGCGCGCGTCAAAGACGTTGGCGACGCTGCGTTACTGGATTACACTGAGCGTTTTGACGGCGTTCGTCCTACTGCATTACGCATAGATATTGCTGATATGAAAGCCGCGTGGGAGGCATTGCCAGACCTTGATAAAGCGGCGATTGACCGTGCGAAATCCAACATCGAGGTTTTTCACGCGGCGCAAATCCCTACTAATATTAGCGTCGAGACCGAAACTGGCGTGTTTTGCCGTAGAGAGAGCCGAGCCATCGAAACCGTAGGGCTTTATGTGCCGGGCGGTACGGCGCCCCTCGTTTCAACTGTGCTTATGCTAACTGTGCCAGCAAAAATTGCAGGGGTTCCTAACCGCATCCTTATCACACCGCCCGCCAAAAATGGCGCTATCAATAAAACGGTTTTAGCGGCAGCTTATCGCTGCGATGTGAGTGCATTATTTGTTGGCGGCGGCGCGCAAGCCATTGCCGCCCTCACCTATGGTACAAAAAGCATTCCAAAATGTGATAAAATCTTCGGTCCAGGCAATGCATGGGTAGCCGCCGCGAAATCCCAAGCCGCGCAAGTTATGGGCGGCCCTGCGATTGATATGCCCGCAGGTCCATCAGAGGCTATGGTACTGTGCGATGAAAAGGCCAATGCTGATTTCGTCGCATCTGATCTTTTAAGCCAAGCCGAACATGACACAGTCGCGCAGGTTATCTGCGTTGCAAGTTCTGAGGACATCGCCAGCAAAGTCCAAAAGTCTATCGAGACGCAGTTAGCAGAGCTGCCGCGCAAAGAAATAGCGGCTCAGTCTCTAAAATTTGGTCGTATGATAATTGCTACGCGCGGTGAAATGCCCGCCATCATCAATCAATACGCGCCTGAACACCTTATTGTACAGATGGAAGATGCTGATAGTCTTGTGCCAAAAATTCGTAATGCAGGATCAATATTTTTAGGTCAGTGGACGCCCGAATCTGTTGGGGATTATGCCAGCGGAACAAATCATACTCTACCAACTTACGGTGCAGCACGCGCATATTCTGGCGTAACCCTAGAGAGTTTTCTGAAATACGTATCAGTTCAAAAATTAACAGCTAATGGCTTGCGAAACCTTGGCCCTACTGTAGAACGCCTAGCCCAGATGGAAGGGTTGACGGCTCATGAACGTGCGGTGAGTTTACGCCTAGCTAACCTGAGAAACGCTCCTGCTAAAATGAAAGACTTGTCATGAGTGATTGGCCAAATAATATAACACGCAAAGCCATTTTGGACATGGCGGCATATTCTGCACGCGGCGGATTAACGGATGCGTTGCATTTAGACGCGAATGAAAACCCATATGCGCCGCCGCCAGTCAGCAGCGCAAAAGATTTCAACCGTTACCCAGAGCAACAACCTACCGCCCTACGCGCACGTCTCGCCGCGCTTTACGGCGCAACACCAGAACAAATCATGGTTGGGCGCGGCGCAGATGAAGCCATTGAAGTTTTACTACGAACATTTTGCGAAAGCGGTGAAGATAACATCCTTATCTGTCCACCAACTTTTGGATATTATAAAACCTGCGCGCAAATCCAAGGTGCTGGTATAATCGAAGCCCCCCTTAATCCAGACTTTACATGGAACTATGAGCTTATTGTAAAAACGGCTCAGACAGCCAAAAATCTCAAAGCCATTTTCATATGCACGCCAAATAACCCAAGCGGCAATGAAATCGCACATGACTTTATTGAAACGCTTTGCCGTGAATTTTCAAATACGCTGATCGTAGTCGATGAAGCTTATGCCGAGTTTTCGGACACGCCGAGTTACGCAACACGTATTGATGAATTTTCAAATCTATTTGTTATGCGCACACTTTCCAAAGCCTACGCGCTCGCTGGCGTACGTGGCGGGGTTGCGATTGCCGATCCGCGTGTCATTAATATGATGCTCAAGGTGTTGCCGCCATACCCGATTGCACGGCCCGTAGAGCAGGCCATTATGAAAGCTTTATCTCCATCTGCTATGTCTGTTCATGCCGACCGCATCACAGAAACATTAGAACAGCGCGCACGGATGATAGAAGAACTTGCCCGTTCGCCCTATGTGAAAACGGTCTACCCGTCAGCGGCGAATTTTTTGATGCTAGATATTACTGATGACACGAGCCTTTTTTCAGAGCTCACCAAACGCAATGTCAAAATTCGCGATTACCGCAATACGACGGGGAAAGTGCGTATCTCTATTGGATCGCCACAAGACAACACAATCGCGCTTAAAGCCTTTGGCGTTACCCCGCGCATTCAAACCCAAGACCGTATTGGCGAAGAGTTTCGCAAGACCAATGAAACAGACATAGCTGTCCGCGTGAATCTTGACGACACACGTATTGTAAAAATCAACACAGGTATTGGGTTTTACGATCATATGTTAGAGCAAATCGCCAAGCATAGCAATATGGGTTTAACTTTGACATGTGAAGGCGATCTGCACATTGACGGGCATCATACCATTGAAGATACGGCACTGGCTTTTGGGACAGCTTTGAAAAAAGCCCTTGGTGATAAAGCAGGAATTGGCCGTTATGGTTTCACAATGCCAATGGATGAAACACAGGCCCGCGTAGCTATCGACTTATCAGGCCGGCCATCAGCTGTGTTTAAAGGCGAATTTCCGACAGATCACGTCGGTGATTTCCCTGTTGAAATGTGTCCGCATTTTTTCGAAAGCTTGGCGCAGACGCTTGGCGCAGCTATCCACATCGATGTTGAAGGGAAGAACTCTCACCACATGATTGAAGCGTGTTTCAAAGGTGTAGGCCGCGGATTACGTCCAGCCTTTGCAATTGTTGGCGGCGATATTCCGTCGACTAAAGGCATGCTTTAATGAGCCTTGTGATTGTTGATACAGGTTGCGCAAATCTTGCATCAGTCCAATATGCCTTTGAACGCATAGGGGTGGACGCGCATATAAGTGAAACTCTTGAGCAAATCAAAACCGCCGAGCGTGTTATATTACCCGGCGTTGGTTCTGCGCCATACGCAATGGAGAAGATTCGCGAGAAAGGACTGACCGATACCCTGCAAGCTCTCACCCAACCTGTTCTTGGAATTTGTCTGGGTATGCAGCTTATATTCGATACTCTTGATGAAGGCACTCAAGAAAGTTGCAAATCAGGCGAGGCTAATGGGTTAGGACTTATCCCTGGTCGTGTTAGCTTACTGAACACACAAGGGGCACCCTCCCCGCATATGGGCTGGAATACGCTTAATAACCTCACCGAAGACCCATTGCTCAGTGGGGTTAACTCTGGCGATTACGCCTATTTCGTACATTCATTTGCCGCGCCTATCAGTGATCATACATTAGCGAGCGCGCAATATGGGAATGAGTTTTCTGCTATCGTAAGACATCGAAATATTTGGGGCTGTCAGTTTCATCCTGAACGTAGTAGTGATGTTGGCGCGCAAATTTTACAAAATTTTTCTAAGGTAACATTATGATTTTTCCAGCCATAGACCTCATGGATGGAGGGTGTGTGCGACTGCATAAAGGTGATTTCACGCAACGGACAAATTACGACGGTGACCCGATCACTATTGCCAAAAGCTATGAGGATGCAGGCGCGGAATGGATTCATATTGTAGATTTGGACGGAGCCAAAAATGGGAATGCGGAACAGTCCGAATTAATCACTAATATTGCAACACGCACAAACCTTAAAATTCAAACTGGCGGCGGCATTCGAACCCTTGAACATATTCAACGCTTGTTAAACGGGGGCGTTGAACGTGTTGTGATTGGCTCCCTTGCAATTACTAACCCCGTCATGGTCAAATTTTGGATTTCTGAATTGGGAGCAGAGCGTATTGTCTTAGCTCTTGATGTCAATATTAACAATGACGGCGTTCCCTACCCAGCCACACGCGGCTGGACGGAGGCAGCGGATAAGAGCCTTTGGGATGTGCTACGCGATTATACAGGCTCGGGCCTTAAAACAGTATTAGTCACGGATATAGGACGCGATGGCGTCATGGCTGGTTCTAATATTGAGCTCTATAAGAACATTGCCAATAGGTTTCCGGCATTAGACATAATCACGTCTGGCGGTGTTGGCACAATTTCACATGTCAAAGCTCTCAAAGCCCTTAAACCTCATGGCATCATCATTGGCAAAGCCCTCTATGAAGGCGCCTTTACTGTAGAAGATGCGATTACATGTTAGCGCGTCGTATCATACCTTGCCTTGATGTGCGCGGTGGTCGTGTTGTTAAAGGCGTGCAATTTCGTAACCACGAAGATGTGGGCGGCATTCTCGATCTGGCGATGCGTTATCGTGATGAAGGGGCAGATGAGATTGTTTTCTATGACATTACCGCCAGTGTTGACGACCGCACAGTGAGCCCTGCATGGATAGGCAAAGTCTCCCGTGCTATTGATATTCCCTTTTGTGTGGCGGGCGGCATAAAAACCGTTGAAGCCGCAGGTGCGCGCCTAGCCGCTGGCGCAGATAAAATCAGCATTAACTCCCCTGCTTTGGCACGACCTGAACTTATCAATGAATTACATAGCGCTTTTGGACGGCAATGCGTTGTTATAGGCATTGATAGTTTCGAAAAAAATGGCGTTTACCGTGTGAAGTCACATACAGGTGACCCAGATAAAATGCGTGAGACAGGCCGTAAAACGCTTGATTGGGTTATTGAAGTTTGCCAGCGCGGAGCGGGTGAAATTGTCTTAAATTGTATGAACCAAGACGGAGTTCGCAAAGGATATGACATCGCTCAGCTTAAAGCCGTACGAGATGTGTGCGAAGTTCCGTTAATCGCCTCAGGTGGTGCTGGCACAGCAGAGCATTTCAAAGATGTGTTCACGCAAGCCCGTGTTGACGGCGCCCTCGCGGCCAGCGTATTTCATAAATCCATCATAGCCATTCCCGATCTAAAATCACAGCTACGTGCGGCTGATATCGAAATACGAACTTAATTATGACTGACCTTATATCTCAAATTGATTTTGCTAAAAGCGGCGGCCTTGTACCAACTATTGTGCAAGACGCAGACACGTTGCAGGTTTTGATGCTTGGCTATATGAATGCTGAAGCTGTTGAGAAAACCCAAAGTAGCGGGCTTGTTACATTCTATAGCCGTTCACGGCAAACCCTTTGGACAAAGGGCGAAACGAGCGGCAATACGCTTGCGTTAGTTTCGCTAGATATTGATTGCGATAAAGACACTTTATTAGTTCAGGCACGACCTGCTGGCCCGACATGCCATGAAGGTACTGTTTCTTGTTTTGGTGATGACGGCGCAAATGGTGTCGGGTTTTTAGCATATCTTGAAAACTTGATTGAAAGCCGCAAAGACGCCGATGCTGATAGCTCTTACACAGCCAGCTTACTTCAAGGACCATTACGGCGAGCTGCACAAAAAGTCGGTGAAGAAGGCGTGGAAACTGCTCTCGCCGCAGTTGCCGAAACAGATGATAAATTGACAAGCGAGGCCGCTGATCTTGTCTATCACTTGCTGGTCTTACTCGCAGCTAAAAACGTGACATTTGATAGCGTTATAAACGAGTTAAAACGGCGCCATAAGTAAGTCACACCACAAATACAGCTTTGCGCAACTTAAAACACTTCATAGGTTTTACGTTCAGCATTAGGGTCAGGCGCTTGCACCCATTTACCGTCAATGTAATGAATACCGCATTCAGATTTATCAAAATTCCTCCAGCGGCCTGCGCGCGGATCTTCACCCTCTCCCACGCGTGTCGTACAAGGCTGACACCCAATAGATGCATAACCAAGCGACCACATTGGGTGGGGTGGTAAATCGAAATGCTGGATGTAATTCGTAACATCTTTAGCCGTCCAATAAGCAAGCGGGTTAACTTTGGCTTGCCGTCCGCCAAGCTCTAAAATTGGCATGTTATTACGATCTGCGGTTTGATAGCGCTTACGGCCTGTAATACGGGCTTCATACGGGCCAATAATACGATCCAATGGGCGAACTTTACGCAAGTTACAGCACATATCTGGATTTCTTTTATGCAGCTCCCCATCTGGGTCTTCGGCTTTAAGCTCATTAATACTTGGGCTGACATTATGAAAATTCGTTAGGCCGAGTCTCTCTATCAATTGATCGCGATAGGTTAAAGTTTCGCGAAAATGCTTCTCTGTATCCAAGAATGCAACAGGTACATTTTTGTCAATCCGCGAGACCATATGTAACAACACAGCAGAATCCACGCCCATTGACGAGACTAAAGCTATTTTATCGCCATAAGTTTCAATAGCCTTGCGTAGAGCATGTTCAGCCGAATACCCAAAATATGGGTCGTCTTTTTTGCGCGTATCAAGCGCCGTGAAACGTGCATCAAAAACTGATAAAGCTGGGCCAATTTTCACAGCATAGCCGCGTTGATATGTTAGGCCAAAATCTTCGAGACTATGACGCCAATCTTCTTCAGTTTGGATGGAAAATGTCTCCTGATTTACCCTCACCGCATCAAATCCGCACTGCATAGCAAAGGCATATTGATCAGGGATAAGTTCACCGTCAGCAATCAACAACCCTTTATAATTATACCGTTCACGCAGCAATTTTGCCACAGAAAACCCTCGGCCATCTGCAAAAGATGGGAACTCAATCAGCAACGTATCTATTCGGTCAAGCACAAGCGTGATTTGCGATAAATCCACATCATTGGGCAAGCGAAGAACATTTATGTCTCTATTGCTTGTTAGGCCTTCAAGACCTAAAATATCGTCATAATCCGCTCCGCTGGTAACGCGCGCATTTTTAATCAAAACACTAGACATTATGTTATCTTTCCAAAGCTAGGTATTGTTGAGGTGTCCGCAAATCAGACATACAGTACCTCTTTAAAGGCAGGCACGCCCAGTCGTTGGACAGCCTCTACGAAACGTTCATTCGTCTCGCGTTTGTCAATATAAAAATCGACCATACGTTCTATACCATCAACTAATTCGTCTTGAGAAAACCCAGGCCCAGTGACCGTACCAATCGCTGCATTTTCAGAAGAATCACCTCCGAGTTTAACTTGATAAAATTCAACGCCAGCTTTTTCGAGGCCTAAAATACCGATATTCCCGACATGATGATGGCCACAGGCATTAATACAGCCCGATATTTTAATCGACATTTCACCTATGACTCGTTGCCGCTCTGGGTCAGCAAAACGCTCCGAAATAGCTTGGCTCACAGGAATAGACCGCGCTGTAGCAAGTGCGCAAAAATCCATACCTGGGCAACAAATAATATCAGTGATTAGACCAATATTATCTGCGGCAAGTTCTGCACTCACTAAGCGTTTAAACAATGCTGGCAAATCTGATTTTTTCACATGCGGCAGGACAACATTTTGTTGATGCGTTGTTCGAATTTCTCCAAAGCTAAAATCATCAGCGAGGCCTGCAACAATACGCATTTGGTCAGACGTAATATCGCCGGGCGCTTTTTGTTGTGGCTTTAGCGATATATTGGCAATGACATAACCCGCTTGCTTATGAGCGGCCGTATTATTTTCATACCAAAGCGCAAAATCACGGTTTTCCAAAAGAGTTTTCCGAAAGGTCTCATCCTCCGCTGCGCTTAAATCAAATTCAGGGTTCGAGAAATACGCCGTAATGCGGTCAACTTCGTCCTGTGACACAGCAATGTCTAGCGGTTTTAAATGCTTATATTCTTCGGCAACTTGATCTCGAAAGGCATCAATACCTGTTTCTTGGACAAGGATTTTAATCCGAGCCTTATATTTATTATCTCGGCGGCCATAGCGGTTATAAACGCGCAGAACTGCTTCAAGATATGGTAGAAGCTCAATACGCGGTAAAAACTCCTGTAGCGTTTGCCCAAGGATAGGTGTGCGTCCAAGACCTCCGCCAACAAGAATATGGTACCCGACCTCACCATTATCATTTTCAACAATTTCAATGCCAATATCATGGGCTTTAATTAGCGCGCGGTCCGTCTTTGACCCTGTGACAGCAATTTTAAACTTACGGGGTAAAAACGCAAATTCAGGGTGTAATGTTGACCATTGCCGTAGCAATTCTGCTGTTGGCCGCGGATCTTCAATTTCATCTGCGGTTGCCCCCGCATAAGGATCAGAAGTGACATTTCGAATACAATTTCCTGATGTCTGAAAACCGTGCATTTCCACTTGCGCTAGATCTTCGAGAATATCAGGCACATCAGTGAGTTCAGGCCAGTTAAATTGCATGTTTTGGCGTGTCGTAATGTGCCCATACCCTCGGTCATATTTATCCGCGATATATGCGAGTTTACGCATTTGGGTTGAATTCAGTGTTCCGTAAGGCACAGCCACACGCAGCATATAAGCATGAAGCTGTAGGTATAGCCCGTTCATTAGACGCAAAGGTTTAAACTGGTTTTCACTTAAACGGCCATCAAGACGGCGCTCGACTTGGCTGCGAAATTGTACCACGCGTTCTTTTACAACTTGCGCATCAAATTCATCATAGCGATACATAATTAGTCCTTTTTCGCGGTAGATGTTTGCTTGG
>JBDVGI010000025.1:0-20677 GCA_039962885.1 Litorimonas sp.
AATAAAACAGCGCGGTCTTTTGCCCCTATGGCAACGAATCCTGGCATAACAACAATGTCATGATTTTTAAGGTCTTCTTCCAGCTGCGCTGTATTAAGCCCTGTGAGCTTAGCATCTGTATGCTCCCCCTCTGCGGTTAAACCTAAGTCACGAGCTTGGCGAACAAAGGCAGGCGCGCCAATGCGTTCCAAGGCTAATGCGAGCAAAGCAGCAGAACGACGCTCTCCAAGTTGAATAAGTTCGGGTAAGTTTTTCGCGCGACCTTCTGGCCCAATTTGGCGGGCTTGCGCCATAAGAATATCTGTTTGATCGCCTTGCGCAGAGGTCACAGCCACAACATTTTTACCTTGGCGGTAATGGCGGTAAATTTCTGATGCTGCGCGCGTATAATCATCAAGCGAGTTTAAGACGCTATGACCAAAATTTAAGACAATGACTGGGACGGGCATGAAGCTCACCTTAATTTATTATGCTATGACACCCCTTGTCTCATCACATACATGCACGGCTCACTAGGCGCGAGTTTTTCTGATGTCAATCCGCAATAAGGGTGTAGACATCTAAAACGCCTGCGACCAAACAGACGTTGCTTTTGCGTGAACCTTGTATATTTAAGCCTCATGACAAATGAGCCAGTAGATCATATGCCGCGCAAAAAATGGCCGCATCTGAAAAATGGCTTAAAGCAAACCTGCCCCAAATGCGGCGATGCACGATTATTCCAGAAATATATAGTTCCCATTGAAGCCTGCCCGTCATGCGGACAAGATTGGCGTCATATTCGCGCGGAACTTGCCCCGTCTTGGGCTGCAATGACAATCTCTGCCCATGTTGTAGCTTTAATTTATCACCTTTTCATTTTCGATAATGGATGGGCTCAATGGCAGCAAACTCTAGCGGCGATGGTGATAGCCATTATTATATGCCTGATCGCCTTGCCGCCAATGAAAGGCCTATTCATGGCCATCGCATGGCTAAACCGTTCAGAACCACCCCAAACATTATAAATCAACATTAAGTTAAATTAGATTGACGGCAGCCAAGCAATCTACCATAGAGCTTCCATCATCAAGACCAGCTGAGGGACAGGCCCGACGCATTTGGCACATGCCAATATGCAAGACGCTGGGGCAACCTTGTTACAACAACAAAAGGTGCCAAATCCTGCAATCTTTCAAACAGTATAATGTTTGAGGGTTGGAAGATGACACGGGCTTGTGCCGCGCGCTTCCATGCAGATTTGTCATCGCATAAAGGCCAGTTTTCTGGTATATGGAGTAAGCCATATGGCACGCGACATTGAGGTCAAGTTAGGCACACATAAGCTATTACGCGGGTGCGCGCTAAAAAATGACGTCGTCAGAGGCCGCAGTTATGGCAACATGGACGGCCCTGTCATTGTCGTGATGGGCGGCATCTCAGCGACGCGGTTTGTTGCCGATGGCGGCAAGCTCAATCGCGGGTGGTGGTCACGCCTTGTCCATAAAGGCGGCGCGGTCGATCTAAACCGCTTTCATGTCATTGGCATAGACTTCGCTCCGAACCTTGATAGCACCCACTGTCCTGACATCATTACAACGGCTGACCAAGCGGCGCGGCTTAAAGCCCTTTTAGACGCACAAGGCATATCGAAAATCGCAGCCATCATAGGCTCGTCTTACGGCGGAATGAGCGCGTTAGCTTTTGCCCAGAATTATTCAGATATGGCGGCGCAATTATGCGTCATTGGCGCAGCACACCGCCCCTACCCCATTGGCGTAGGCTGGCGCGGCATACAAAGACGCATCGTACGGCTTGGTATAGACGCTGGCCATCCCGAAACAGGTTTAAAACTCGCCCGCGAACTGGCTATGACAACCTATCGTACACCCGAAGAATTCGCCGATAGGTTTACATTGGCAGAAACAGGAACCAATCCCGCCCGTTTTGATATTTGCGATTATTTGGGTTCGCGCGGAGATGTCTTTGCCGCCAATATGAACGCGCAAAAATTCCTCGCCCTATCTGAATCCATAGATTTGCACCGCGTAGAACCTGAGGCCATTACAACACCAACTTTGCTTATGAGCGCGATTTCAGATCAACTTGCGCCGCTTCCTGACATGCGGGAGTTGCGCGATAGGTTGGGCGGGCCAAGCGAGTTATTTACATTTACCTCACTTTACGGTCATGATGCATTTTTGAAAGAATACGACGCGATGGGACCAAGGTTGGCTGAATTTTGTGAGGGGTTGGTATGAAAACCATCTTAAGGCTCATAAAAAGTTATTTCGTTTTGGTGGCACTAATTACATTTATAAAAATAGTATATAATTATTGGGCCCTTTGGAACAAAGTTAATCGCATCAAAGAATTATCAGTTATTGAAATGCATATTGTTATTTCCCTAAATGCAGCGATTTATGGTTTTGGTTTAGCGGCATTAGTAATGATTTTTTTAACTATTCACGCATCCCTTGCATCTTTCAAAGTGCAACGGAAAAATATAAATAAGATTGATAAGTACAATTAAATGACCGACAAACACACCCAAATCGTCCAAGCGCAAATTGGCACGGATCCAGCTTACGGTTCTATCGCGCCGCCGCTTTATATGTCTTCGACATATCTATGGCCTAGTGTGGACGAAAAAGGCCCCTATGATTATGGCCGCTCTAACAATCCTAACCGTACAGGTCTGGCGCAGGCTTTGGCAGAGCTGGGCGGCGGTTATGGCAGCATCATCACATCATCAGGCATGAGCGCAATTGATTTGTGCTTGAACTTGATAGACGCGAGTGATCTCATTATCGCCCCGCATGATTGTTATGGCGGTACGCATAGACTATTCACCCACCGCGCGGCTCAAGGCCGTATCCGCGTGAAATTTATCGACCAATCAAACTCCGGTGATTTAAAAGCCGCTTTATCTGAAAACCCTGCCATGGTCTTTATCGAAACGCCGTCCAACCCGCTCATGCGCCTTGTCGATGTTCGCGCTATTGCGGCAGCGGCCAAGGCAGCGGGGGCAATTGTTGTGGCGGATAATACATTTTTATCCCCCATGCGCATGCAGCCCTTATCGTTAGGGTGTGATATATCGGTGCATTCAACGACGAAATACCTCAATGGTCATAGTGATGTTGTGGGCGGGGCAATCATTTCCAAGACCCAAAGCCACTACGAAACTCTTGATTGGTGGGCAAATTGCGCAGGCGTAACGGGCGCGCCTTTTGATGCCTATCAAACCTTGCGCGGACTGCGGACATTGTCACTACGCATCGATGTTCAAGAAGCCAATGCTCTTGCCATTGCGAAGTTTCTACATAAACACAAAGCCGTGTCAAAAGTCTATTATCCAGGTCTAAAGTCTGACACTGGGCATAAGTTGATGAAAGCGCAACAATTTGGAGCGGGCGCGATGTTATCTTTTGAGCTTAAAGGCGATAAAGACGCAGCTTCTAAACTGACAAGTTCCACAAAGCTCTTTCGTTTGGCCGCAAGCCTTGGCGGAGTCGAGAGCCTCATTTGCCAACCTTCTACAATGACGCATCGGGGCATGTCCGCAGAGGCCCGCGCCAAAGCAGGGATTTCAGACACCCTATTGCGACTTTCCGTTGGAATCGAAGCAAAAAACGACTTAATTGCCGATTTAAAGCAAGCTTTATCCCAAATAAAATAATTTGACGCAAAATATGTTCTTATATAGGTTGTAAAAACAAAGTTGGCGCAAATTTTTCGCTTGAGTGTTCAATGAAGACACGATATGGAATTTTTGAATTTATACGGAAAATTATGCATCCTACGCACACACCCACTGACGTAAACGTCGAAATGGTCAATTTTGGTCTCGTGCTACTTGTGGTACTACCTATTATTGTGCTCATTCTGGGCAGGATAGCGAGCGGGATGTAAATGACTTAAAACCCTTACTACCCGCTCCACTCGTGAGCGGGTTTTTTTTTGATTAAAAATACACACAGATTTAGACAAACTTTGAATTGAACGATAGATACTAACCTATGAGCATACACAAAAAATCCAACAAACGTAGCGACGCCATTGTGAAGGGACCAAACCGCGCCGCAGCGCGGGCTATGCTGCGCGCGACAGGTATGGACGATGAAAATTTTGACGGACCGATTATTGCGCTATTCAATACATGGACCAATATGGGGCCGTGCAATATGGATCTCGACAAATTGGCCGTCCCTGTTCGCGCAGGCATTCGCGCCGCAGGTGGAACACCCGTAGATTTCAATTCTATTGCTGTCTCTGACGGCATTACAATGGGCAGTGAGGGCATGCGTGCAAGCCTCATGAGCCGCGAGGTTATTGCAGATTCGATTGAACTTGCCGTGCAAGGCCATAGTCTTGACGGCGTAATCATTCTAGTGGCTTGCGACAAAACTATCCCTGCCGCTGGCATGGCGCTCGCGCGGATGAATGTCCCTGGTGTTGTACTTTACGGCGGATCTATCATGCCTGGCAATCACACTGATAAAAATGGGATCAATAAAGACCTCTCCGTACAAGATGTGTTCGAAGCCGTTGGCGCTTGCGCAGCCGGCCTTATTGATGACGATGAATTAAAGGCCATAGAGAAAGCCGCCTGTCCTGGCGCTGGTGCCTGCGGGGGACAATTCACAGCCAATTCTATGGCGATGGCAATGACATTTCTGGGTTTATCACCCATGGGAGCCAATGACATCCCCGCTATTTCCGAAGATAAAAATACAGCCGCGTTTGAGGCGGGAAAGATCGTCGTAGACTGCGTCACGCATCAACGCCGCCCGCGAGACATCATCACCAAGACATCTTTGATGAATGCCGCCATAGCTTTATCGGCCACGGCCGCGTCAACAAATGCAATTTTGCACCTGCTCGCCATCGCAACCGAAGCGCAAATTGACGGCTTTGATATTGACGCTTTTGACACCATCTCCCGTAGCACCCCTGTGATAGGCGACCTAAAACCGGGCGGAAAATATATGGCTTATGATTTATATGCAGCGGGCGGGTCTGCGCTTATAGGGCAACGCCTTGTTGCAGACGGGCGCATTCAAGACGGGCAAACCGTTACGGGCCGATCTTTATTTGACGAAATCTCTGACGCCAAAGAAACCAAAGGCCAAGATGTTATTCGCAACTTTAAAAGTCCCGTAAAATCTCGTGGCGGCTATGGTATTTTATATGGCGATCTTGCGCCTGAAGGCTGTGTTGTGAAACTCGCGGGCCACGGCGCTTTATTTTTCGAAGGCACCGCCCGTGTATTCGAGTCCGAAGAAGCGTGTTTCGAAGTGGTTCAGAACAACGGGATTAAAAAAGGCGATGTCGTAATCATCCGAAATGAAGGACCATGCGGCGGACCTGGTATGCGCGAAATGCTTGGCGTGACGGCCGCCCTTGTTGGCCAAGGCCTCGCGGATCATGTTGCCCTTATTACAGATGGTCGTTTTTCAGGTGCCAGTTACGGTTTTGTTATCGGGCATGTCGCCCCCGAAGCCGCTCATGGCGGGCCGATTGCTTTTATTAAAAACGGTGATGTCATCACCATTGATGTCGAAGCCCGTACAATCAATGTCACTGCAGACCTGAAGGCGCGCGCTAAAAACTGGACACCGCCCAAACCCAAATACTCAAATGGCGCCTATGCAAAATTTGCAAAACTCGTCGGAAGCGCATCTAAAGGCGCTGTCACCTCTTTCCCATTTGATAATTAGATTAAAGTTTAAGGAACCCCTATGTCATCTCTCGATATTTATTATGATAAAGATTGCGATCTTTCGATTATTCAAAAAAAGACGGTCGCTGTTTTAGGCTACGGCTCACAGGGCCGCGCCCATGCGATGAACCTCAAAGATAGCGGGGTTAACGTCGTCGTCGGTCTTCGTCCAGATAGTGCGACAAACAAAAAGGTTAAAGCAGATGGTTTAGTTTCAAAAGCGACGGCTGATGCCGTTAAAGGCGCAGACCTCATCATGGTGCTTACGCCAGATGAGCTCCAAGCAAAAATTTACCGCGAAGATATAGAACCCAATATCAAAGACGGAGCCGCATTAGCTTTCGGACATGGCTTTGCCATTCATTACGGCCAAATCGCGCCGCGCCGCGACTTGGATGTAATTATGATTGCCCCCAAAGCACCCGGCCATACAGTTCGGAATGAATTTGAAAATGGCCGCGGTATTCCTGACCTGATTGCAGTGGAACAGGACGCCAATAGCGGCTTTGCCCTAGAACTGGCCAAATCCTATGCCAGCGCGATTGGCGGCGGGCGCACAGCCATCATTCACACAACTTTCAAAGACGAAACTGAGACTGATTTATTCGGGGAACAAGCTGTACTTTGCGGCGGAATTGTCGAATTAATTAAAATGGGGTTTGAAACCCTAACTGAGGCAGGTTATCCGCCAGAGCTTGCCTATTTCGAATGTTTGCACGAAACCAAACTTATTGTCGATTTGATCTATGAAGGCGGCATTGCTAATATGAATTATTCTATTTCCAATAATGCGGAATATGGCGAATATGTCACGGGCGAAGCGGTCATCAATGATAGCTCCCGCAAGGCAATGCGTACGGCGCTTAAGAATATCCAAAACGGCAACTATGCTAAATCCTTCATCCAAGAAGGCGCGCTTGGCTATCCAAGCATGACAGCCCGCCGCCGTAATATGGAAGCTCACCAAATTGAGCAAGTCGGCGGGAAACTGCGCGATATGATGCCTTGGATTTCCGCCAATAAACTCATTGATAAAGATAAGAATTAGGGAATATGGAAAAGGCATCATCCATAACATTCAACATTCTGATGGGGCTTGGCTTCATCCTATTCATGGTGAGTTTATATTGGATGATTGCCCGACCTAGTACCGTTGGAGATGTTGGTATTCCTACAGTCATAGGGATCGGTATCGTAGCCTTATGTCTATCATGGACGTTACGGAAAGCCTTGTCGAAATTAGGACGAAAGCCATGACTACAGCCACAAAATTTGATCGCCAACAAACCGAAATCCTTGCCAATCGCGAGCCCAAATCTGGCGCGCTATTGTTGCTCGAGTCTATCGCCGCACAAGGTGTGGATACAATATTTGGCTATCCGGGCGGGGCGATTATGCCTGTCTATGATGTTCTTCCGCAGATCAAAGCCTTGAATCACATTTTATGCCGCCATGAACAAGGCTGCGGTATGGCCGCCATTGGATATGCGCGCGCGACAGGCAAAACGGGGACGTGTTTTGCCACCTCTGGCCCGGGCGCTACGAACCTTGTCACCGCCATTGCTGACGCCTATCTGGATAGCGTGCCTGTTGTCTTTGTGACGGGGCAAGTGACGTCTGATTTAATGGGCACGGACGGGTTTCAAGAGGTCGATATTTTCGGCATTACCCTGCCCATAGTCAAACATAGTTACATTGTGCGGGATCCCGCCGATATTCCTGGGATGGTTGCCGAAGCCTATTTCATCGCCGCCGAAGGCCGCCCCGGTCCTGTGCTGATTGACCTGCCCAAAGACGTCGCCAATGCCTTAACAACGGAGCGCCACCGCTGGCGGCCCTACCCCAAGGTCAAGCCAGATATGGGACAAAGCGAAGATATAGCCGCCGCAGAAGATTTAATGCGCGCGGCCAAAAAACCGCTATTTTACATTGGCGGAGGCATTGCCCAAGGCGACGGCGTGGAAGAATTACGCGCACTCGTCAAACGCACACAAATTCCCGTCGTTAGTACTCTCAAAGGACTTGGCGCGCTGCCATCCGATCACCCAAATTATTTAGGGATGCTCGGCATGCATGGCCTTAAGGCTGCCAATTACGCTGTGCAAGAATGCGATCTGCTGATTGTTGCAGGCGCACGTTTTGATGATCGCGCAACAGGTAAGCTCGATACCTTCGCGCCTCACGCCAAAGTCATTCATATGGATATTGATGTGGCTGAGATTAATAAATTGCGCCGCGTCAATGTCGGTTTGGATGGCAGTCTCAAAAAGAACCTTGCGGCCCTTGATCCATTTGGCAATGATTTACCCCGCGAAGATATTAGCGGTTGGACGACGTTATGCTATGATCGCCGTACCTTGCATGAATGGGATTATGACGCACCGGGCGATTATGTTTATGCGCCTAAATTACTGCATGATTTATCGCGCCGCGCACCAGACACAGCCATCATAACCTGCGATGTTGGACAGCACCAAATGTGGGTGGCGCAGCATTGCTATTTTGATGATCCGAAAGACCACATCACAAGCGGCGGTCTCGGCACAATGGGCTTTGGCCTCCCCGCAGGACTTGGCGCAAAACTTGGCGCACCAGAACGCACTGTGATTACAGTCTCTGGTGACGGCTCTATCATGATGAACATCCAAGAGCTGGCGACATTGTTTCGCTACGGCATTGCCCTTAAAATCGTGTTGTTGGATAATTCTGCCCTTGGCATGGTGCGCCAATGGCAGGAGGTATTCTTTGATAAAAATTACTCTGAGACTAACCTCAGCGACAACCCTGATTTCGCCCTTGTCGCCAAAGCCTTTCAAATTGATGCTTTCACCGTGAGCACACGCGATGAAGTCGATGCAGGCATTGACCGCCTGCTAGCGGCGGACGGCCCAATATTGATGCACGTCAAAATCGACCCGAATGAAAATGTCTGGCCGCTTGTCCCTCCTGGACGCAGCAATGCCGATATGATGGAGCGGTAGCGATGAAAGTTAAACTCATTAATATGGCTATAATGTTTGCGGCTAGCCTATTCTTAATTAGCGGGGCAATGATAACTTATTCAGGCGCACTCAGTTTTACACACGCTTATCCGATAACTTATGGATTAATCCTTACCGTCTTAGGTTTGGTTATGATGAGTTTTGCAATTTGGCTAACCTACTTAATCAACGTGTTAAAATCTAAACGTGAAATAAAAGAACTTAGACGGCGACATGAACAAAAAGATATTTTCTCATGACCCAACTTCAACGCGATAAAACTTTTGAGCCTTCGGGCGTTAACGGCAAGTTGAAAGTCGTTCTCCATGATGTCAGCGGGACGTTGATACGGGCGCTAGGTACCATAGAGCGGCGCGGTTATGATTACCGCGATGTGCATTGTACGCAGCGCGTTGACGGGGATTTCGATTTGCTTGTCCATATAGAAGACACGGGCGGGCCGAATGATCTTGAGACTTTATGTAAGCAATTAGAGCGCCTTTATAATGTGGTCAGTGCCGAGCGCGTTGGCCGCCGCAAACAGGCAGAACGGGCGTAAATAGAATAGTCCCATGACCTATATAAAAATATTCGACACAACCTTGCGCGACGGCGAACAAGCCCCCGGTTTTTCTATGACCGCAGGGCAAAAGCTGCGCATGGCCGAAAAAATCGCAGATATGGGCGCGGACATCATAGAGGCAGGTTTCGCAGCCGCCTCCCCTGGGGATTTTGAGGCTATCCAAGGCATAGCGCAACATATTGATGGCCCCGTCATTTGCTCGCTCTCGCGCTGTAATGAAGGCGATATTCATGCCTCTGGCCGCGCCATTGCCCCTGCAAAAAAACAACGAATTCACACCTTTATCGCGACATCCCCTCTGCACCGCGAATTCAAACTCAAAATGAGCAAGACCGAGATAATTGACCGCGCCATTGCAGGCATCACACTCGCGCGCGAATACACGGATGATGTCGAATTTTCTGCCGAAGACGCCATCCGCACAGAACGTGATTATTTGCAAGAGGTCGTCGAAGCGGCCATCGAAGCCGGCGCTACGACAATTAATATCCCTGACACAGTGGGCTATACCACGCCCGAGGAAATCCAAAATTTGTTTGAATTCCTATCAACCGTAAAGGGCGCAGGCGATATTACGCTGTCTACGCATTGCCACAATGATCTTGGTTTGGCAGTTGCCAATTCCCTTGCCGCCTTACGCGGCGGCGCGCGGCAGATCGAAGGCGCGCTAAACGGCATAGGCGAACGCGCGGGCAATAGCGCGATTGAAGAGGTTATCATGGCGTTGAAAACGCGCGAAGATTTCTTCAAGGCTAAGATGAATGTCAACACACAGCATATCTATGCCGCCTCTAAATTACTTGCGACCATCACAGGTAATCCTGTCCCGCGCAATAAGGCCATAATTGGCAAAAATGCTTTCGCACATGAAAGCGGCATTCATCAACACGGCGTACTGGCGAACCGCGAAACCTATGAAATCATGAAACCCGAAGATATTGGTATCTCTGAGGAAAACATCATTTTGGGAAAACATTCAGGCCGCGCTGCGCTCAAATCTCGCGCTGAAAAACTCGGATTCAAGCTTCGAGATAATCAACTGCAATCGGTTTTCATTGAGTTTAAAAAACTCGCTGATAAGAAACGCGAAATTTTCGACGCCGACCTAGAAGCCCTCATCATGGGCGAAGCCGTTGGTACAAGCGGTCCGTGGGTTTTAGAAAGCCTCTATGTCTCCGCTGGCTCTGATGATGGCCGCAGTCCCGAAGCGACTGTGCGCGTCTCCCATGAAGACGGCAGCATAAAGCAAGCTGTCTCAAAAGCAGGCGGACCCGTGAACGCCGCCTTTGCAGCGATTTCTAGCGCAACGGGATGCAAGCTAAAACTCGAACACTTCTCAGCTCAATCCGTTTCAGGCGGCAAAGATGCTATGGCCGAAGCCACTGTGCAGGTCTGTACAGAGTTTGAAAGCTACCAAGGGTTTGGCACAAGTACGGACACGATCTTAGCGGCAGCGAAAGCCTATCTGGATGTAATTAACCGCATAGAACGCCGCGCTGTGCGCCAAGCTTCGATTTCGGCGCAACATTGATGAATAAACTTAGGACATTTTTCTCCTTACTTGGTGCGGCTCTAATTGGGTATTGGATGTTTAGGACGTCGACACAGATAAAGACCGGCTCGTTCAAAGAATTTTCAGAAACAACATATAACCATAGATACTTAGCACTTATAGGCATGTCTTGTTTTTGGGTGTATCCAGTAATTAATTGGATTAAATCAGAAAAAGATATGAATTATGAGGTCATAGTTGACGCTGTAAAAGAGCAGTTATTTCCGTCATTCGGTAGAAAAATGCCTGTCTGGATCCAACTTATAAGAGTCATTGCAGGCGCTGCATTTATGTATTTCATGCTCACGTCTGTCCGAATTGTAGATGATGAGTTAGAATTTGAATTCCGCAATATTATATTCATAATTCTTGGGGTTATTATCTTTTTCATACTTCCCTATTTCTTTCCTCCAAAGGATAGTCATGACACCTAAAACCCTATTCGATAAGGTCTGGCAACAGCACATTGTTATCCCTGAAACGGCAACGCATCCCGCCACGCTCTATATCGGCCTGCATTTAATCCATGAAGTCACAAGTCCGCAGGCCTTTACGGTGCTCAAGCAACGCGGTCTTAAAGTGCGCCGCCCTGACCGCACCTTGGCGACGATTGATCATTCTACGCCGACGATCATTAAGTCCGATGGATCACGCCCCTATGTCACAGAGCAAGCGGGTATTCAGGTCGAAACATTGCTTGAAAATGCTAAGTTTCACGGCATTGAAACTCATGGCTGGGATAGTCCGCATCGCGGAATTGTACATGTGATGAGCCCCGAACTTGGCGCAACACGGCCCGGCATGACGATTGTGTGCGGTGATAGCCATACAAGCACACACGGCGCCTTTGGCGCAATTGCCTTTGGCATTGGCACCACCCAAGTTGGACATGTTTTAGCCAATCAATCTATCTTGATGCGCAAACCCAAAACTATGGCAATCGAAGTCAACGGGGACCTTGCGCAAGGCGTGACGCCCAAAGATGTTATCCTCGCGATTATCGCAAAAATCGGCATTGGTGGAGGCACGGGTTATGCGCTTGAATATCGCGGGAATGTCTTTGAAGATATGAGTATGGAAGGCCGCATGACAGTTTGCAATATGTCCATAGAAGCGGGCGCGCGCTGCGGCATGATTGCGCCTGACCAGACAACATTTGATTATCTTAAAGGGCGTAAATTCGCCCCTGACGATTATGAAGCGGCGTGTGAAGATTGGCTGTCTTTGCAAACTGACACGGGCGCGGTCTTTGACAAGACCGTTATCATGGCCGCGGAGGACATTCGGCCTATGGTGACATATGGCACCCATCCGGGCATGGCGATCCCCATTGATAGCCTCATCCCTAACGCCTCATCCGATGCAGACGAAAAAGCTCTAGAATATATGCAAGTTAAAAGCGGTGACCATATTGCAGGTACGAAAATCGACCGCGTATTTATTGGGTCTTGCACCAATTCCCGCATGGAAGATTTACGTGCAGCGGCGAATATTTTGCACGGCAAGAACGTAGCAAAATCCGTCACGGCCATTATTGTCCCTGGGTCTGAATGTATTAAATCCGAAGCCGAAGCCGAAGGCTTGCATGACATATTCACAGCCGCAGGCGCGCAGTGGCGAGAGCCGGGTTGCTCTATGTGCCTTGGTATGAACGGCGACATTGGCGCGCCAGGGGAATTAATTGTATCAACATCGAACCGCAATTTCGCAGGCCGCCAAGGCCCAGATGTACGCACAGTTCTAGCCTCGCCTGAAACGGCAGCGGCTTCTGCGATTACAGGCGTCATAACAGACCCGCGCGCCGCTACGGAGGCATCCGCATGAGCAATACGCCTTTAATTCAAATCACATCAAAGACCATGGTTCTATCTGCGAGCAATATTGACACAGATCAAATCATGCCCGCCCGGTTTTTAACTATGACAACCAAAGCCGGACTAGGCGAGCATTTATTCCATGACTGGCGTTATAATAAAGACGAAACACAAACCGACCACGCCCTAAATAGTGAGGCTGGCAAAGCCTGCCAAATATTAGTTGGCGGTGACAATTTCGGTTGCGGGTCCTCACGCGAACATGCCCCGTGGGCCCTGACCGATTACGGATTTCGCGTTGTCATTAGCTCTGAGATTGCTGATATTTTCCGTGGGAACTCTCTTAAAAACGGATTACTGCCGATTGTAATAGATAAATCAGCCCATCAATGGCTGCTTGATCATCCAAGCGAAGAAATCACGGTCGACCTAAAAAATTGCGAAGTGCGTTTACCGAAAAACGGCGGAACATATAAATTTGAGATAGACGCATTTTCGCGGCATTGTCTCATGCAAGGCCTTGATGAAATGGGATATCTGCAAGAACAGTCAGACTCTCTGGATAAATTTGAGGCTAATTATGACCGCAATCTGGATAAATTTGAGGCTAATTATGACCGCAATTAATTTCACCTACTTACCAGGGGACGGCATTGGCCCCGAAGTCGGCGCGGCTGCTTTAGAGGTTCTTCAAGCGGCGGCTGATAAAGTCGGACATACACTAGATGCAGAACAACATTTAATTGGCGGAGCTGCGATTGATGCGGGGCTGAAGCCTTTACCAGAGGCAAGTTTTGAGAGTTGCCAACGCACAGGCGCGATATTGCTGGGCGCAGTTGGCGGGCCTAAATGGGATCATTTAAAAGGACAAGACCGTCCAGAATTAGGCTCGCTTTTGCCGTTGCGCCAACGGCTAAATTTATATGCAAATATTCGTCCCTGTAAGCCTTACCCTGCACTGATTGACCGTGCGCCGCTTAAACGCGAAAGACTTGAAGGCACAGATTTCATCGTCATGCGAGAGCTAACAGGCGGCATTTATTTTGGCGATAAAGGCAGAGATAACCCGCAAGGTAATAACCCCAGTGCCTATGACGAATGCCGTTATAGTAAAATGGAGGTTGAACGCATTGCGGTGAAAGCGTTTGATTTGGCCATGAACCGCCGCAAAAAAGTCACCTCCGTCGATAAATCGAATGTGCTGGAAACCTCGCGGCTTTGGCGCGAAGTTGTAATCAAAGTTGCCCAGCGCTATCCAGAGGTGACACTTGAACATCTCTTGGTTGATGCCATGACCATGCATATGCTCACTCGCGCGCAAGATTTTGATGTAATCCTAACAGAAAATATGTTTGGCGACATTCTCACCGATGAAGCCTCCGTGCTATCGAGCTCTATGGGCGTCGTGCCTTCGGCCTCGCTTTCAGACGGTTCAACAGGTCTGTATGAACCTATCCATGGCAGCGCTCCTGACATAGCAGGTCAAGGCAAAGCTAACCCGCTTGCCATGATCTTATCAGCTGCTTGGATGTTGCGCTTATCTTTTTCTTTAAGCGCCGAAGCCCAGCTTATCGAAGACGCTGTCGCTGCTGCCATTAAAGATAATTGTATTACAGGAGATCTGGGCGGAAATTTATCAACTGCACAAACTGGAACATGGATAGCAGATTATGTCCGTCAATCTTAACACCCTCAAAGCCCGCATTGATGCTGCCGATGTGTACGGCCTTGCCAAGCGTACCCCATGTGAACTCGCCCCGAAGCTCTCTGCGCGGCTTGGACGCAACATCTGGCTAAAACGTGAAGATATGCAAGATGTATTTAGTTTCAAAATTCGCGGAGCGGCAAACCGTATTGCGGGATTAAGCGATGAACAAAAGTCCCGTGGCGTCTGCGCAGCCAGTGCAGGCAATCACGCGCAAGGCATCGCAGCCGCAGCTCAGTATTACAAGACTAAGGCTTGCATTTTCATGCCCATTACCACCCCAGTGATTAAAGTCGAAGCTGTGCAATCTCTCGGGGCGCAAACACGGCTGATTGGCGACAATTATGACGAAGCCTGCGAAGCCGCCATCGCTTATGCCAAGGAAAGCGGCGCGGTGTTTGTTCACCCATTTGACGAAATTGATGTCATCGCAGGCCAAGGCACAACGGGCAAAGAAATCCTAGAACAAATGCCGCGAAGCCCTGCTGCGATTTATGTCTGCACAGGTGGCGGCGGACTTGTTTCAGGAATTGGGGCTTGGGTGAAAACCCATACCCCCGATACGCAAATATTTGCAGTCGAGCCGCAAGGCGCTGCAAGTTTTAAAGCCGCCCGCGCAGCAGGCAAGCCCGTCGCCCTTGAACACGTAGACGGGTTCGCCGATGGCGTGGCCGTCAAAACCTTTGGCACAGTCACGTTCGAGATTTGCGAGCAAGTCGTCGATGACTGCCTGACGGTCAATAATGATGAAATTTGCGCCGCTGTGAAAGATATATTCGAAGCCACGCGCACTGTGGTGGAACCTGCTGGCGCTGTGGCTTTGGCTGGCGTCATTGCACATATCGCCAATGGCGACGCGCCAGACGGAGATCTGGTTGTCACTGTGTCTGGAGCGAATGTCAATTTTGACCGTATAGGACACATCGTTGAACGCGCGGAATTAGGGGCGGGCGAGGAAATGCTCTTTGCCGCGATCATCCCCGAACGTGCAGGGGCGTTTTTGAACTTTATCAAGGCCCTTGGAAACCGCCCTGTTTCAGAGTTTAATTATCGCTTCGCGCAGACCCAAGACGCCCATGTGCTTGTTGGTGTTAAAACTCAAGACATGGACGAACGTAGAGCCCTCATTGGCGACATGGCTACGCACGGAATTAATGTGACAGACCTCTCTGAAGACCGCCTTGCTAAGCGGCATTTACGGCATATGGTTGGCGGCCGCGCAAGCGGGGATATCGCCGAAGTTATTTACAGGTTTGAGTTCCCAGAACGCCCCGGCGCTTTAACACAATTCTTAGAACATCTAGACGCACGCTGGAATATATCTCTGTTTCATTACCGTAATCACGGCAGCGCCGAAGGCCATGTGCTCTGCGGTTTTCACCTGCCCAAAGGCGATATTGATGCATTGGAAGCAAGCTTGTCCAAAACGGGCTACCCTATGGCGCGCGAAAGTGATAACCCTGCTTATGGGTATTTCCTCAAGACGTAATATCATGAGTGTCTCAAAGTGAGTGCGGTGCATATTGCCATCGGGCTTATCTTAATCTCTGCTCTTACCAACGCTCTCATTGGGGCAATGATGAAACGCGCGGATGATAGGATTTTATTTCGCGGGATTATGGGCGGTATAAGCGCGCTTATTTTGCTGCCAGCATTATTTTTTGTCCCCGTTCCGCCTGCTTCTATTTGGGTTTGGCTTATAATCGGCGCAGGCCTGCATTTTGCTTATCAGCTCGCGCAGGTCGGAGCCTATAACCGCGCGGATATGTCATTAGTTTACCCTATCATGCGCGGCATAGCGCCAGCGCTGGCAGCAGGCTTTGCTCTCATCATTTTGCAAGAACCCTTAAGTGCCGCTCAGCTCACAGGGCTCATGATTAGCGTGCTAGCTTTATTTGGCTTTGCTTGGCCACAGAAAAAGACTGTTCAATTAGATAGAACTATAAAATACGCACTTGGTTTTGCCGTTTTATGCGGCGTCTTAACCGCGCTATACACAGTGATTGATGCCAAAGGCATACGTCTTGCGGAAAACCTGAAAAGCACGAGCGCTATTGGAAAAGCGAGCTATATTGTCTGGTTTTTTGTTTTAGATGGCATCGGGATATGGGCCATTATATTGATGATACGAGGCCGCATTGCCCTGCAAGGTTTAACACGTAAAGCTCGCGGCGGAATGTTGCCCGCGAGTTTGAATTTAATATGCTACGGCAGCGCTTTGCTCGCCTTCTCGCTCGCTCCGATTGCTGGGCTCGCGGCTATGCGCGAGCTGAGCATCGTCTTTGGGGCTATTATCGCAGCCTTGTGGTTAAAAGAGAGCTTTGGCGCAAAACGCATAGCCCTATCAATAGCCCTTGCCTTTGGTTTGATTTTGTTACACTGGGCATAATATGACTGACACACCTAGCGCACTTGAAACACCCAAGCCCCCGAAAAAGCCAAATAATATCTGGCTTGACCTTGGACCATTGCTCATATTTTTCGGAGCCTTTCAATACTTTAAGCGGCAAAACCTTGATGATGCTATGCTTTGGGCGGCGGGTGTTTTTGCTATCGCCGCTATCATTGCCCTGCTCATATCTTGGGTGAAGCATAAAACTGTGTCGGGCATGTTGATCTTTGCCACAGTGATTATTGTTTTAACCGCAGGCCTTGCGATAGCTTTTGACAATAAAGCTATATTTTTTGTGAAGCCTACAATTATAAATACTTTATTCGGTGTCGGTGTCATTGGCGGCGTTATACTTAAAAAAAATGCTATAAAAATGATGATGGGCAGTGCATTTGCAATGGATGACGTACATTGGAATACGCTCGCTATAAGATGGGGATTGTTTTTCTTTGCTATGGCCGCACTCAATGAATTTATCTGGCGGAATTATTCTGAGGACACATGGGCCAACTTCAAAGTTTTTGGGTTTTTGCCTTTAACTTTAATTTTCACAGTTTTGCAGCTTCCTTTTATTCAAAAGCACGGTGTGATTTTAGGTCAAGACGAATAAAACGCTTTGAGCCATTAAATTCACCAGTTTTCTTTGGTCAAAGCCATGAGTTTAATTTCTCTATTGTGATATTCTCCATCTGAATGAGATATTTCATTCATAGCCTCCAAGATATGGGCACGGCCCTTTAACGAGGATAAAGCCAAAACAGCTTCCAGAATATACACCTCAAATTTCTCTGATTTCAGTTGGGCTTTTTTCTCTTCCCTGTGAGCTATGAACCAATCAAAAGCCATTTTTTTCGAAAACAGCATCTCAGGGTCAAGCAAGTCTTTGAGCTTCAAAGCCTGCTCCACGAAGCAATCAACCTCTTCTTTATAGACTCTATCATCAATCAAAATAGAGAAGGTCAATAATGATAAAATATGTTTCCAATACGTCATAACGATCCGTTCAAATCATATGATGCCCCCTATTACATTTGGCTATAGACCTAAATTTACTTTGTCATGCATTTTTTTAAAAATACGCCGCGGTCTATTCATCCCACCCAATCCTTCGGTCAAAATTTACCCTTCTTTTACTACTTATTGGCTTCGCGATAGACAACATCCAGTCGATAAAATACCCACCAGTTAACCTTTTTAAGGTAACGTGGGACAATTGCTTTGGGCGGCACAACAATCATGAATAGATATAAATATGATCGCGTTAAAGCTGTCATCACCTCTATTGAAGCACACACAGATTGGGATGTTGCGAAAAACACTGAGGAACTTCATTTCTTCAGTCTTCGAGCAGCTTATAATGTGAATGTGTTCGAGCCTTTTACTGACGAACAAAATGAGCTTATGCAGTATTTATCATTACGCCAAGCGGGTCGAAGGTTATGTGATTATGCTTGGCGATTGCTTGCGCAATCGTACTAATCTCATAACAATATGAGTGAAGGGCCCAATCTCACATTGAAAACCCTCTCATCCCTGCTATAGATACTGTTGAATATTACACATATTATATGGTTTTAGTGAGGATTACATGGCATCTTTAGACAGTTTTAATTGCGAACGTGAACTGACCGTACGCGGCGGAACATACACATATTACGACTTAGGCGCAGCGGAAAAAAATGGACTCAAAGGGATTTCGAAACTCCCGCGGTCTTTAAAAGTACTTTTAGAAAACTTACTGCGCCACGAAGATGGCAATACTGTCAAGAAAGAAGACATCCAAGCCATAGCTGATTGGCTAGGCCCAAAAACATCCACGCATGAAATAGCTTACCGCCCCGCGCGCGTTCTCATGCAAGATTTCACAGGCGTTCCTGCCGTTGTTGATTTGGCTGCTATGCGCGACGCTATGGTAAAGCTTGGCGGGTCTGCTGATGCAATCAATCCTCTTAACCCCGTTCATCTTGTCATCGATCATTCTGTGATGGTGGATTATTACGGAACTAAAACGGCCTTTAAGAAAAACGTCGACCGCGAATATGAGCGCAATGGGGAGCGTTATGACTTCTTGAAATGGGGCCAAGACGCTTTTGATAACTTCTCTGTTGTCCCGCCTGGTACAGGCATTTGTCACCAAGTTAACCTAGAAAACCTTGCGCAAACCGTTTGGACAAAAACAGCCGACGGTAAGACTTATGCTTTCCCTGATACATTAGTCGGAACAGATTCCCATACAACCATGATTAATGGCCTGTCCGTATTAGGTTGGGGTGTTGGCGGAATTGAAGCCGAAGCCGCAATGTTAGGCCAGCCAATTTCTATGTTGATTCCAGAAGTCGTTGGCTTTGAATTATCAGGCAAACTCCCAGAAGGCGCCACAGCGACTGACCTTGTCCTACGGGTTGTTGAAATGCTTCGTGCCAAGGGCGTTGTCGGCAAATTCGTCGAGTTTTTTGGCCCTGGTCTGGACGCGCTTTCGCTAGAAGACAAAGCCACGCTCGCAAATATGGCACCAGAATATGGCGCGACATGCGGCTTTTTCCCAGTTGATGAAGACACATTAAAATATCTTGATGCGACAGGCCGCGACAAACAACGTATTGAACTTGTCGAAGCCTATGCCAAAGCTCAAGGCCTATGGCGCGACAAAACTACGCCCGTATTTACCGATACTTTATCTTTGGATATGGGCGGTGTACGCCCAGCTATTTCTGGCCCTAAACGTCCACAAGACCGTTTTGACCTTAAAGGTTCAAATATTCATTTTGCGAAAATATTGCGCGACGAATTTGGGAAGTCCCCAACAGGCGATAGCGCAGTTCCAGTCAAAGGCAAAAGCTATGATATTGACCACGGCGATGTGATGATTGCGGCGATTACATCCTGTACCAACACGTCTAATCCGTCGGTAATGATGGCGGCTGGGCTGGTGGCTCAAAAAGCTAATGCTCTTGGTTTGACGGTTAAGCCTTGGGTCAAAACATCCCTTGCACCTGGCTCTCAGGTTGTTGGCGAATATCTTGAAAAATCTAAACTTCAAACAGAACTTAATAAGCTCGGTTTTGACGTTGTAGGTTATGGTTGCACGACCTGTATTGGTAACTCAGGCCCGCTCGCGCCAGAGCTTGCCAAAGCCATTTCAGATGGTGATTTGGTGTCTTGCTCAGTCCTATCTGGCAATCGTAACTTTGAAGGCCGTATCGGTCCAGATATTAAAGCCAACTTCCTCGCCTCCCCGCCGCTTGTCGTTGCTTATGCTCTGGCTGGCTCGTTGCATCATGATTTTGATGTCGACCCTCTGGGCGTTGATAAAGATGGCAATGATGTATACCTCAAGGACATTTGGCCAACATCTACGGAAATCGCAGATGTTGTACGTAAGATCATCACACGCAAAATGTTCACAGAGCGCTATGCCAACGTCTTTAAAGGCGATAAGCAATGGCAGAGCATCAAAGTCACTGGTGGCAAGACCTATAACTGGGCACCAAAATCGACATATGTGCGTAACCCGCCATATTTCGACGGCATGACAACAACGCCTGACGCAGTCACAGACGTGAAGGATGCAAACATCCTCGCCCTGCTTGGCGATTCAATCACCACAGACCACATCAGCCCTGCTGGCGCAATTAAGCATGACGGCCCTGCTGGGGATTACCTCTCTGCCAATAAAGTGCCAAAGCCAGAGTTTAACTCATTCGGCTCTCGGCGCGGAAACCACGAAGTCATGATGCGCGGCACCTTTGCCAATATCCGTATCAAGAACGAAATGGCGCCAGGGACAACAGGCGGCGTCACAAAATACGTCCCGAGCGGCGATGTCATGAGCATCTTTGATGCAGCGCAAAAATACGCCAATGACAATAAAGACCTTGTCGTGTTCGCAGGCGGTCTTTACGGCAATGGGTCCTCGCGCGATTGGGCCGCCAAAGGCACAATCTTG
>JBDVGI010000026.1:0-3248 GCA_039962885.1 Litorimonas sp.
CGACAGTTATAGAACCAATGGTTCGCCGCGCTCTGGATGAGGATTTCGGCAATAGCGGCGATTTAACAGCGCAGCTTTTAATTCCAGCCGCCGCCAACGCCGCTTTAGTTATGCGCGCGAGAGAGGCAGGCATTATCGCAGGCATGCAAGCTGCAGAAATGGCTTACGCCATGGTCGACCCTCGCGTGAGTTTCTCAGTTCAAACCCCTGATGGTGGTCATGTAAAAAAAGGAGACATTGTTGCCTCCGTTCAAGGTCCAACTCGCGCGCTTGTATCCGCAGAACGTGTCGCCCTTAATTTTCTTGGCCGCATGTCAGGTATAGCAACACTCACGGCGCAATATGTTAAATCTGTACAAGGCACAGACGTGCGAATCGCCGCGACCCGTAAAACAACGCCTTGGCTGCGGGCCATAGAAAAACAAGCAGTTCTCGCCGGCGGCGGCTACACCCACCGCGAAAGCCTTGCGGCGGCTATCATGATTAAAGATAATCATATTGCTTTGGCTGGCGGGATTGAAAAAGCCATGAGCACCCTATCCAAGCGCGCAGACCATATGACCCGTATTAGCGTCGAAGTTGACACACATGCACAGCTTGAAACACTGCTAAAATATGAGCCAGATGTCATTTTACTAGATAATATGGACGCAGAAAACTTAATAAAAGCCGTTGCCATGACTAAGGCTTATGCAGGCCGCAGGCCCGTACTTGAAGCATCAGGCGGCGTTAACCTTGACACAGTTCGAGGCCTTGCCCAAAGCGGCGTAGATGTAATCTCTATCGGAGCACTCACACATAGCGCCCCAAATTTCGACATAGGTATGGATGCAGCTTAAAGCCTATATTGAAGTACAAATCATAAAGTTAAGTCATAAGGCCCAAAGGGACACAAAGTCTTCGCAGCGTTGCACCCTTAAATGGGCGGGGCAATAGCCAATGATGGCTCAGTTACAACTGGGCGCTCTGTAAATTTGAACCGATAAAACTTATGCGATCCAATTTGACGATCAAAGCGCAAATGAGATGACCAAGCAGGATTAATTGCAGTCGTATGATAATGTGTTGACCCATTCGTGAGCGGCGGCATGTCATGTGTTTTCATAAAAGCCGCAATTTTTTGCGCATTATCCCAAGCCTTGCCCTTTGGTTCATCACCAAAAGACCCATCACACGTAAAACTAAATTGGCAACCAGATTTACGGCCAGAGCCTTGATAGACAACTCCGCATACAGAATTTGGATAATGCCTGCTTTTCACGCGGTTTAAAACAACTTCTGCAACGGCTATTTGTCCAGAGCGGCGCTCAGAACGCGCTTCATAAAAGACCGCGCGCGCCAAACATGTCTGTTCAGATTTCATCAACTCCGCTGTCTTTATATGATCAAGCCTCACGGGAGACAAAGCCTGCACTTTTACATAATCCTTAACCGCAGAATATTCACTTTTGCTCAGGCTATCTTGATCTTTTTGATAAGCTATAGCTTTATCTGTCCAACTTTGAACTTGCCGCGTCTGTGTGTCTTTGGTGACCATTTTAGTCACGCCAAATGCACTAGCCGATACGGCTATTATAGCTGTTAAGCTGATAATCGATATGTAGCGCGCTTTAAACATTGCGGCTCCTTACAAAGCATAAACAAAAAATACAAGACACTTCGTCGTCATGTCATACGCAAGGTCTTTGCATTTATGAGTCCAGTTGCAGGCTAGATTACGATAAAAGTTTAAGGAGGGATTAAAATACGATAAAAATTTCGTTAACAGTTACGTCAAAAAACAACCTTGATATGATTTATGTTCTAAAACCACACTAAAAAGTTACCTTAAGTCACAAAATCGTTATTTTTAGCGCAATAATCCGATAAGCTTTTCTTAAGGTTTCGTCTGTTTTTACGTTATTTTCGCTGAAATTGCGGCTTGAGCGGCTGACAAACGTGCGATCGGCACGCGATATGGTGAACAAGACACGTAATTGAGACCCGTATTGTGACAGAATGCAATAGAAGCAGGGTCGCCGCCATGCTCTCCGCAAATACCCATTTTAATATCAGTCATGACCGCACGTCCGCGCTTTGCCGCGATTTGGATAAGGTCTCCAACACCGTCTTGATCAAGTGTAACAAAGGGGTCTTTTTCCATGATGCCTTGCGCTACATAGTCTGGCAGGAACCGTCCTGCATCATCACGCGAGAGGCCAAATGTCGTCTGTGTTAGATCATTCGTACCGAAGCTGAAAAAAGCAGCGTGCTGGGCTATTTTACCAGCCTGCAAAGCGGCACGCGGGAGCTCAATCATAGTTCCGACGATATAGGCCAACGCTCCAACATCCACCGCAACAGCATCAATGCGCGTTTTTAAAATTTTCAGTTCTTTTTCCGAGGATATAAGCGGTATCATAATTTCGGCAACGGGTGTTACGCCAGTTTCTTTTGCTACGGCAATTTGTGCTTCAAAAATCGCGCGCGCTTGCATCTCATATATTTCAGGATAGGAAATTCCAAGACGACACCCACGATGACCAAGCATAGGGTTACTTTCGGATAGCTCCCGCGCCCGTGCCATTAACTCTTTGGCGGGGACACCAATATTTTCCGCTACGACGCGAATATCGCTTTCCGTATGTGGCAAGAATTCATGTAATGGAGGATCAAGCAAACGTATTGTACAGGGGCGGTCTTCCATGATGCGGAAAATCGCCGCAAAATCTTCGCGTTGTACAGGCAGTATTTTTGCCAGCGCAGCCGTTCGGCCATCCAAGTCTTTTGCCAAAATCATTTCGCGGAAATATCCAAGACGGTCTGCTTCAAAGAACATATGCTCTGTGCGGCACAAACCAATACCTTCTGCGCCGAAATCTTTAGCGGTTTGGACATCAAGCGGTGTTTCGGCATTAGTCCGAATACCGAGTGTTCTAGCCTCATCCGCCCATGCCATAACCTTGGAAAAGTCACCTGAGAGTTCTGGTTGCACCATGTCGACAGCGCCTGCAAAGACCTGTCCTGTTGCTCCGTCAACCGTGACAATATCGCCTTTCTTTACAACCCGTCCAGCCACAGAAAATTCCTGCGTGTCATAGTCAATGCGAATTTGCCCTGCGCCAGAAACACATGGAGTTCCCATGCCACGTGCCACGACTGCTGCGTGAGAGGTCATGCCGCCGCGAGCTGTAACGATAGCTTGGGCCGCATGCATGCCGTGAATATCTTCTGGGCTTGTTTCGATTCGGACCAAAATAACATCTTGG
>JBDVGI010000027.1:0-7199 GCA_039962885.1 Litorimonas sp.
AACAAACACCTGGATGTAACATCGCTGCGAACCTTGCAAGTTTCCAAGGTTTGACAATACATGATGGTGACGGCACCGAACCAGATGAGGCGTCAGACCTTATTCACAAATCAATGGAACATGTCCGAAGCCGTAAAGGGCCAGTTTTGTTACGCTTGAGAGTGCCGCGATTGTCAGGCCATTCAGCGCAAGACACGCAAACCTATAAGTCGGCAGAGGAAATTGCAGAAGAACATTTAAGAGACCCGCTCCCAAAGCTTAAATCCTATCTTGTTCCCGCGCAGATGAATGAAACGCAATGGGGTGATATTGAATTAAAGGCGCAAAATGATGTGATGACGGCTCTTGAAGGGGCTAGAAATCGTCCGCTTTCTGACCCGAATGCGGTAGAGAAATTCGCATTTTCAGAAACAGATAACAAAGGAGAGATCATTCCGCAGGTCATGGGTGGTGTGCACGCTAAAGGTCATGTGTTCCCAAAATCAAGTGAGGTTGCGAAACCTGAAGGGAAGCGCATCAACATGGTAACGGCTATCCGTAGAACTTTGGACTATGAGTTATCTACGAATGACAAAGTCGTCGTCTTTGGCGAAGATGTTGGGCCAAAGGGCGGCGTACATGCGGTCACTTTGGGACTACAAGATAAGCATAGTGACAAGCGAGTTTTTGATACAAGCCTATCCGAAGAAGGCATTATTGGCCGTGCTGTTGGTATGGCGATGGCAGGGCTCGTGCCTGTTCCTGAAATTCAATTCCGTAAATATGCAGATCCAGCGGTAGAGCAACTTAATGACTGCGGAACTATGCGTTGGCGTACCAATAACCGTTTTGCTGCGCCAATTACAGTTCGTATACCAGGCGGGTTTTTTAAATGCGGCGACCCGTGGCATAGCCAGACGAATGAAGTGCAATTTGCTCATGCGATTGGGTGGCGCGTGGCGGTGCCGTCTAATGCCGAAGATGCAGTAGGGTTATTACGCGCATCAATGCGAGGGAACGACCCTGTGTTTTTCTTTGAGCACCGCGCTATGCTTGACCATGCTTGGGCCAGACGGCCTTATCCTGGGGATGAATATATCCTTCCATTTGGCAAGGCGAAAATAACGCAAGAGGGTAATGACTTAACAATCGTGACTTGGGGAGCTATGGTCGAGCGCTGCGAAAATGCGGCTAAAACTTCAGGGCATAGTGTGGAGGTTATTGATTTACGTACGCTTATTCCGTGGGATAAGCAGGCCGTTATCAATTCGGTCAAAAAGACAAGCCGATGTCTTGTTGTTCATGAAGATAATGGTACAGCAGGTTTTGGAGCAGAAATTTTAAGCGAAATCGGAGAGACATGTTTTATGGACCTTGATGCACCGCTCTCGCGTTTAACTATGCCCGATATTCCTAGCCCTCACAGTCCGCATTTGCTCAATGCGGCAGTGCCAAATGAGAGTGATATTGAAGCTAAAATCCGTCAACTGATTGCGTTTTAATTATGGCCATTATCGACATTAAAATCCCTGATGATAATCAGGAAGGCACCACAATGAAGGTGCAAAACTGGCTCAAATCTGTGGGTGATGTGGTGGTGAAAGACGACCCTGTTTTAGAAGTGGAAACCGATAAGGTCACGATGGAAGTTGAAGCGCCGCAAGCTGGCGTTATTACTGAGCTACTTGTTGACATTGGCCAAGATTTACAACCTGGAGAACTCATTGCGCGCTTGTCTACAGACGTCGAGCCGTCAGAGGTCCAATCGGATAAACCGGTCTTTAATATAACGCCTGAAGCTATAGTTTCATCTCATACGGTAAGTGCACCAAATCTTGAAAATGATAACATAAACAATGAGATACGTTTAAGTCCTGCAGTTCGAAAATTTGTTCGTGAAAACAATCTGGACGTATCAACTATAACGGGCACGGGGCGCGGCGGACGTTTGACGCTCAATGATGTCAAAACATTTGATCCGAACTCTGTACCTATAAAGACGCAAACGATGGCTGCACCTCTTACAGAACGCAGCGTGCCGCATAGTAATATGCGCCGCTCTATTGCAGAACATATGTCACGCTCTGTGGCAACGGCTCCGCATGTCACGGCAGTTTTTGAAATGAATTTTACAGCCATCATGGCGCACCGCGCTAAGCATAAAGGCAGCTTTGCAGGGCAGGGTGTTAAACTCACCTACACGGCTTACTTTATACAGGCTTGTGTGGAAGCCATGAAAGTGGTGCCGCAAGTTAATAGCCGTTGGCATGATGATTTCCTCGAATTATTTGCCGATGTAAATGTCGGAGTCGGCGCCAGCCTTGGTGACAAAGGTTTGGTTGTCCCTGTTTTGCAAAAAGCACAAACAAAAAACCTACTTGGAATTGCAGGTGACCTTCAAGATATCACGGGCCGCGCACGCGACAATAGGCTCAAGCCTGCGGATATGCGCGGCGGCACATTTACGATTTCTAATCACGGAGTTAGCGGTTCCTTGGTCGCCACTCCAATTATTATCAATCAACCACAATCCGCGATTTTGGGCATAGGTAAGCTTGAAAAACGTGTCATGGTTGAGACAATTAAAGGTCAAGACATGATGGTTATCAAACCTATGGCTTTTGTAAGCCTAACGATTGATCACCGCGTTTTAGATGGCAGCCAGACAAATGCATGGCTCACGCATTTTGTTGATGTGATTGAAAACTGGCCGTCAGATTAAAATCAAAGATAAGGCATTAAGGCGTTATATTTTTCGCCTTAAGCTCTGCTATTGTATCAGCACTATATCCAAGTTCGGACAATAGCTCATTGGCATTGGCGTTTGGAATATCAAAACTGTTATCATCATAATTGTCTCCAAAAACGGGAGCGCTACGTGGGTGTGAACATGCCGTGTTGTTTTAAGCCCCCGCGCGCGTGGTTTTGCGGGTGACTTGCTGCGGCTTTGTCATATGGTTCTTTATAAGTGTTAGCGTAAGGCGTCATCAATTGCGCAGGTGTTTAGTGGTATTTAGCGCGAGGAACTGCGCGATGTTATCTACTATTTGCACGGGAAAATAGCTACAGGCGAGACCGGAGCTGATAACCCTCTTTGTAATAAAGCTTCATGGTGGTTATAAATTCGTCCAGACTCCACGTTGTTCGCTCAACCGTGAATAAGGCGGTCCCAATATGTGTCTCTAAAGCTTTTGCTGTTGTCTTATCAGCGCCAATGGCTGAAAATATAACATCCCCATTTGAAAAAGGGACTTCTTTTACCAGCCATTCATTCGCGCTAATCTGTTCTAATGGTGCATTTAGAATGGCCGGGACAGCGGCGATGTTTATCCAGCGTTCTTCATACGCAAAGGCGTGACCATCCGCCATATGAAGTGTGTCCACGCGCAGGACTTTATCCTTGGTATCAAGGCGTAGACGTTCACGGATTGAAGCGGTTGAGCTAGAGAGCTTCATGTCTAAAATTTTATGGTGATAAACACTCCCAAGAGCTTCGACGTGTTCGCGAATGACAGGAATTTCAAACTTGGCGTAACGTACAGGCAATTTACATACACGCGTTCCGCCTTTACGTTTGCGAATGAGAAGCCCTTGATCGGCGAGAGATTGCAGCGCGCGGTTCACTGTGGCTCGAGCGCATCCATATTCCTGCGCTAATGAGGTTTCAACGGGTATTTTATCCCCGAGAGCCCATTCACCAGATTGAATACGCGATAACATATTTTCACGAATTGTATTATGTGTGTGAGGTCTCATATATTTTGTCTTAATCGCGTCATGGTTTGGGTGAAGTTTGCAATGATCTGATCGTGGTTTTTATGTTTTCCGCCTTTGACATTATGCCGTCCAGCAGACCAAACATCGGTGACAAGGCCGTCACCGCTTGCCATTAGCCAAGCGTCTAATATTTTGTCGCCGGATAATCCTGCAATATTGTGGTGAGTGTCATCAAGCGCGACAATATCAGCAAGGGCTCCGACCTTTATTTCTCCTGAATTTCTGCCAAGAGCTTGTGCCCCGCCAGTTGCAGCTCTTTCATACATATAACGACCATTGGAACGAGTTTGCGCCGAAGATAATGCAACGCGCGAGTGATCTCTAAGGCGCTGTGAGGTTTCAAGCGCTCTGAACTCTTCGCTCAGCGCAATGAGAACATTGGAGTCAGAGCCGATTCCGATAGAGCCGCCTTGGCTTATATAATCTGTTGCGTTAAAAATGCCATCGCCGAGATTTGCCTCTGTAATAGGACATAATCCGACAACTGCGCCGATTTTGGCTAAGGCTGATGTTTCCTCCTTGTCCATATGTGTCGCATGAATAAGGCACCATCTTTTATCAACATTTATATTGTCTAACAGCCACTGAACAGGTCTTTTGCCTAAAACCGTTTTGACTTCATCAATTTCAGCGAGCTGTTCTGCAATATGGATGTGGATAGGGATTTGTTTCGCTAGAGTTTGCACAAAATGCAGTCCGTCTTTTGTAACAGCCCTGAGGGAGTGGGGAGCAATGCCAAGTATATAATCATCTGGGAGTGTTTGGAAATGGGACGCAAGTTTTGCGTAAAGCGTGTCAAATTCATCCAATGTATTTCCGAACCTGACTTGACCGCCTTTAAGGTTGCGGCCGTCAAGGCCGCCTTGCATGTAAAGAACGGGAAGATGTGTATAACCGATACCCGTTAAGTTTGCTGCTGCAAATTGACGAACGGATAACTCTGTTATGTCGTCATATTTGTTACCTGAATGATCGTGGTGCACATAATGAAATTCTCCGATCGCGGCATATCCAGCTTCCAACATTTCCATCTGAACCTGCGCGGCAAGGACTTCGATAACTTCAGGGGTTAATTGATCCATAAATTGATACATGATTTTACGCCATGACCAAAAACTATCATTGGCGTTAATGCCGCGAGTTTCGGTTAGGCCAGCCATAGCCCTTTGAAAGCTATGACTATGCACGTTCGATAGAGCAGGCAAGATGATCCCGTAAGTCTGGCCTGACTGACATTCATCATTAGGTTTTACATTTGTAATGTGTCCCGTTTCGTCAACTGAGATCGTTACATTCTTTTGCCAGCCTTGCGATGTTAAGGCTTGTTTTGCATGAAGAAGCTTCATCATGGGCTTGCGTCCAACCATTTATTGTATATACATAATAACGTAGTCACGTATAATCGCAAGAGCTATGATGAGCGCTATTCTCTATACAAATTGTCAAGTTGTAACGCTCACAGATGGTGTGAATTCATATGGCTTGATTGAAAACGGAATTATCGTTGCACAGGCGGAACGCATCCTTTGGGTCGGTGATGCCATCAACACTCCAGATAAATATTTAGCTTTTGAAAGGGTTGACCTTGGTGGCCACCTCGTCACGCCATCCTTTATAGATTGCCACACGCATCTTGTTTTTGCAGGTAACCGCGCAGAAGAATTTGAGATGCGCCTAGAAGGCGTTAGTTACGCCGATATAGCTAAGAAAGGCGGAGGTATTATTTCGACGGTTAACGCAACCCGTGCTGCCTCTGATGAAACGCTACTGTCACAAAGCCTAAAGCGCCTAGACGCTCTCATCGCGGAGGGTGTGGCCGTTATTGAAATTAAATCAGGTTACGGCCTGACAATTGATCATGAAATTCGTATGTTGCGCATCGCACGAAAGCTTGGTGAAAAGCGAAATGTGAAAATTGTAACGACATGGCTGGCGGCACATGCATTGCCGCCTGAATATGCAGGGCGCGCAGATGCTTACATTGATGAGGTGGTTATTGAAGGCCTGTCGCGCGCGGTCCAAGAGGATTTAGTGGATGCGGTTGACGGCTTTTGCGAAACCATTGGGTTTTCGCCTAGGCAAATTGAAAAGTTGTTCTTAGTCGCGCAAAGTTTTGGTTTACCCGTTAAGCTCCACGCAGAACAATTATCAGACCAAAAAGGCGCTTTGTTGGCGGCGCGTTATAATGGATTATCGGCTGATCACCTTGAATATTTACAGCCTGATGATGTCGAAATTTTTGCAGCATCTGGCACAGTTGCCGTGCTTTTGCCAGGTGCATTTTATACGCTCAAAGAAACTAAGTTGCCGCCTATGGGCGCGCTACGTAAGTATGGTGTCGATTTAGCGCTTGCAACAGATTGCAATCCTGGATCTTCTCCGATTTCATCTATTCTAACAATCATGAATATGGCTGCGATTGAGTTCGGTATGACCCCGTTAGAAGCTCTATTGGGCGTAACGCGTTGCGGGGCGAAAGCTCTGGGACTGTCAGACGATTACGGGACTATTGAAGCCGGAAAAATACTCGACCTAGCCGTTTGGGATGTCTCTCATCCCGCGCAGCTTACGAATTGGATGGGCGGCAACCCATTTGTTCAGCGGATTAAACAAGGTACATAAAATGACGATTATGCTCAAACCCGGACAGGCAACTCTTGCTGTTCTTGAAGACCTCTACTGCAATGAAATCGCTTTTAAATTAACCCCTTGCGCATATGAATCCGTCACGCGAGCCGAAGAGGTTTTAGTTGAGCGTATTACGTCAGGCGATGTTATTTACGGAGTGAATACTGGGTTCGGTAAATTGGCCTCTATGCGCATTGATGATGATAAATTGATCGCCTTGCAACGTAATCTTGTCCGCTCTCATTCGGCAGGTATTGGTAAGCCGTTGCCTAAAAATGTTGTGCGCTTAATTATGGCGCTAAAGTGCTTGTCTTTGGGACGAGGGGCCTCTGGCGTTCGGCCTGCTGTTATTCGTCAAATTGAAAATTTTGCGGCGGCGGATATTATTCCCGTTATTCCTGAGAAAGGGTCTGTTGGCGCGTCAGGTGATCTTGCTCCATTGGCGCATATGGCTGCGGCTATGATCGGCGAGGGGGAGGTCTTTTATAAAAATGTTCGTATGCCAGCGGCAAAGGCACTTAAAAGTGCAGGTTTACAGCCGCTAGAATTACAGGCCAAAGAGGGACTTGCTTTGCTAAACGGCACACAAGCCTCGACAGCTTTGGCGCTTGCAGGGTTGTTTGGTGCATGGCGTTTGGCGGTGTCGTCACTCACAACTGCGGCTTTGTCTATTGATGCAGCTATGGGGTCTTCGGCACCGTTTCATGACGAAATTCATCAATTGCGCGGACATAGAGGACAGATTGACAGTGCAAAGCGCCTGAGAGATTTACTAAGCGGCTCGGAGATACGCGAGAGTCACGCCGAAGAGGATG
>JBDVGI010000028.1:0-8040 GCA_039962885.1 Litorimonas sp.
TGATGGTCCTGAAGGAGCAATCAAAGCGATTGTAGATGCAAAACATGGAAAAATAGCCGCAGACACTTTGATTTTAGATTATCAAATGCCTGTCGTTGATGGTGAGAAGCTTTACAGAAAACTGTATGAAAAGGGTTTAACGCAACATTTAAGAATAATTGTTTTAACGTCTGTTGATGGGGATGAATTACGAGTGCGTCTCTTGAACATGGGGGTCGAGAAGGTTTTGACAAAGCCCATCAGTATCGAGCAATTAAAGAGCGTCCTGTGTTGTGAAGTCCAATATAATACTGAACTTGATAGGTTAATTTCATAATTCCATATACAGCAGACAAGATAACACATCTGCTATAAAAATTATTTCGTTGAGCCATCTAATATTTGCAGCGTTTTTAGATCCGAGTGGAACTCCAGCGCATATTGTCCGCCCTCGCGGCCAATGCCGCTATGTCCTGTACCGCCAAATGGCGCCGTCAGGTCGCGTACAAGGAAAGTATTGACCCAGATAGTCCCGCCGCGAATGGCGCGACCAACACGCTCTGCGCGCTCTGTATTGCCTGTGTAAATCATACCTGCAAGACCAAAGACAGTCGAGTTAGCCAGCTCAATCGCTTCCGCTTCATCTTTGAAGGTTTGGAAGGTCAAGACAGGGCCAAAAATTTCGCTCTGAACGACTTCTGAATTATTGTCCTTCGGCGCGATGAGCGTTGGCTCTACCCAGTTTGTATCGCCCACACGGTTGCCGCCGCGCATGATAGTATCGCCCGCTTCGCGTGCGCGCTCAATAAAGCCCATAACGCGCTCTACATGGACGGGATGGATCATCGCGGCCATTGTTGTATCGGATTTGCGACTATCGCCTAATACATGCGTATCAACGATAGCGTGGAACTTTTCTAAGAACTCGTCACGAATAGACTCTTCGACGAGTAAACGCGTGCCGGCCATACAGATTTGTCCGCTATCATCATATTGCCACGCCGCTTTTTTGGCGGCGGCGTCAAGATCGCAATCAGCAAAAACGATGAGAGGAGATTTCCCGCCAAGTTCGGCTGTGAACGGAATGATGTTCTCTGCTGCGGCCTTGCCGATAATGCGAGCTGTCGGCACAGATCCGGTAAATGAGATGCGCTTTACGCGCGCATCCGTGACGAGGGCGGAGCCCACTTCGCTGCCTAGACCTTGGACAATGTTAAACACGCCAGGCGGCATGCCTGATTTCTCAATCATATCGCCAAGAAGAGACGCAGATAATGGCGACCATTCAGCAGGCTTTAGAATAACTGTGTTGCCAGCGGCTAGGGCCGGCGCGCACTTCCATGTCGAGAGCATGAAAGGGGCATTCCAAGGCGTGATGATAACGGCAGGGCCAGCCGGCATTCTGATAACTGTGTTATTTGTGCCTTTAGATGACCAACGGCGCTCTTCATGCTCAATCGCGAGATCAGCGTAATTACGAAAGTTCATCGCGCCGCGATTGACGAGGCGTTTTTGCATACTTTCGAGCAACATGCCCATATCCATAGACTCAGCCATGGCAATATCATTTGTGTGCTCTTCGATGACATCTGCGAGCTTGTGTAGATGTGCGCCGCGTTCTTTCGGTGTGAGGGCCGCCCAAGCAGGAAAGGCTTCTTGCGCGGCCTTAATTGCGAGGTCAGCCGTTTCTGCATCACCGCGAGAAATCTCGCCGAGTAGATTGTCCCACTCAAAAGGGCTACGGGTTTCAAACGTGTCTTTAGACGAGACACGTTTGCCGTTGATGAAATGATCTGGCGATATAGAAACGCCTTCTACTGTAATTCTTGGACGCATGGTTTGCTCTTAAATATAAGGGGCGTAATAGTCGAAAATCTCAGCATGAGATTTTCCTTCAAGTTCTTTGATTTCGCAGCGCTTAATCGTGACGTAATTGTCAATAAGGAGTTGCCCGATGGCTGCTGTCAAATCTGTATCAGCAACAAGATAGTCAAGCGCGCCGCCGAGATTGTCAGCAATGCTACGTGTAGCGTCGACCTTCGTTAGACCGTCACCTGTTTCTGCAGGTGGAAGATCATAGCCTTTTTCAAGACCTAGGTAGGCTGCGTTTAATAGTGCTGATACGGCAAGGTAAGGACTAACGGCGCAATCGCCAAGGCGGTGCTCAATGCGTGATCCGCTACCTGTTTCACCGGAGATACGCACGGCAACACCGCGGTGATCATATCCCCAATTAGCCCAATAGCCCGACATAGACCCAGGCTTTAGGCGGTCATAGGAGTTGACCGTCGGGGCGAGCAATCCGCCTAACGCTTCATGATGCTTAATAAGTCCTGCGGTGCAGGCCGCCATAATTTCGGGTAAGGGGCCCGTCTCAGTTTCGCGCGCAAAAATGTTCTTCCCATCTTTGTTCTGTAGGCTGAAATTCAAATGTAGACCTGTTCCCGAAAGCTCCAAAATTGGTTTTGGCATAAAGCAGAGCAGATAGCCGCGTTTGAAGAGAATTTCGCGCGCCATGAGCTTGAAGAGGAATATATCGTCACACGCCTTCATCGCTTCATCAAAACACATGGTGAGCTCAAATTGTGGCGCGTCATATTCTGAATTCATAGACTCAAGGGGAAGCCCGCATTTTTCTGCCGTTTCCCAGATGATATCCATTAACCCCGCAGGGTCAGTGAAGGGGCCTGTACCGTAAACAAAGGCTCCGGGTGTGTTATAAGGTACCCATTTTCCATCACTATCGCGCTCAAAGATGTAAGCTTCGGTCTCTATGCCAATCATCGGCTTCAGACCTTTATCGGTCCAGCGCGCGATAGCATTTTTCAAAGATGTACGTCCGCAGAGGCCAAAAGGCTCTCCGCTTTCTTCTAAATTAGCAAGCGCAATCGCGGTTGAAGGCTCCCAGCCTTGCTTATAGTTGTCAGGGTCGAAGAAAGCCTCAACATCAGGCAAGCCTGCAGTAAAACCTGCGCCAGGGGCGTCAATCAGGTCTTTTGCATATGTGACAGCGTAAGCGCCCGCACAAAAGCGAGCTTCGCCTTTGTCGGCGAATTTTCTTGGAAGATACTTTCCTCTTCCGAGCCCTAATTGGTCGCAAAATAAAACTCTTACGCGGTTAGCGTCTTGCGGTGATGTTAAATCAGTCATAAATTTCCCCCCGAAACTTTTATGCAGCTGTCATTTTGACGGGCAGCTTTTTGATGCCTAAAATGAAGTTTGAGCGCAGATAGCTATGCTTCTTTGTTTGCTCGACTTTATCGACGAGATTAGCGAGCTCTTCAAGAACGATGCGCACTTCTAATTTAGCGAGAAACATTCCAAGGCACACATGCGGGCCGCCTTGGCCAAAGGATAGAAAACGGTTTTGACCACGGTCAAAGTTAATTTCATAAGGCTTGTCAAAGACAGCGCTATCGCGGTTGGCAGATAGGAACCAGAGCACGACTTTATCGCCTTTTTTAATCTGCTTTCCGCCATACTCAAAATCTTCTCGTGCTGTGCGGCGAAAGTGAGTTGTCGGCGAGGCATAACGAATGATTTCATCCGCAGCTGCCAAATTTGTAGCTGCATCCGCAGATTTAAGCTGCTCATGCAAATGGGGGTGGTTAGCAAGCGCGTGGATGGCCGCGCTGATACTAAAACGCGTTGTGTCATTGCCCGCAGCAACGAGTAAGCAGAAGAAGTTTCTAAACTCACCATTTGAAATTTTATTGCCGGCTTTGTCCTCTTTGATAACGTGATTAAGCACGCCAAATTGCTCGCCCTTTTCCATGCGCTGAAATAAATTATCCGCATAGTCAAAGAGCTCAACCGCAGCTGGAGAACGGAAGGGGAGGAGGCGATACTCGTCTGTATCAACCTTATCTACGACAAAATCTGTATAGTCAGGGTCAGAATTTGAAAGTAACGCGTCACCTTTTTCGACCAAAAAGTTCATGTCTTTTTCGGGCAGACCCATTATCAGGCCCAGCATGCGCATAGGCAACTGTCTGGATATTTTCTCTGTGGCGTTAAACTCGCCTTTTCCAAGCTGCGCCGTTATAAGCTCGCGTGTGATCTCGCGAATTTGCGCTTCATATTTAGCAACTTCTTTTTTCGAGAAAGCTTTATTGACCAACATGCGGAAATAACTGTGGTTCGGCGGATCTGTCTCTTGGAATGTTTTTCTCGCCTCAAACTCTTCTTCGCTTTGGCTCTCAATACGGATGCCTTGCGCAGAGCTTAAAAGGTCTGTGTTTTTGTTAAGGGCCATAATGTCGACGTGGCGCGTTACGGACCAAAACCCGGGGCCATCAGCCTCTTCGCACCATGCGAGAGAAGGCTGTGCGCGTAGACGATCAAATGTCGCAAATGGCGCGCCTTCGTTGAAGGCATCAAGGGATGACAAATCAACATTTTCATCAGTAGAGTAAGAGAATGGATATTTCACAAGTCGGTCCTTTTTTCCATCTGTAAACCGCCTTTAAAAGGCGTTCTTTGCAGAATGGGTCAATTTACAGTTGGGTGAGGGCTAGGCTGTCCAGCCGCCCTCAGGGCGGTCAAACCAAACATGAACTTGGCTTGTGCCAACCGAGTTTTCATACTCGCTATACATACGGCCTTTGGCAGTACATTCATTTTGTCCAATGGCAGCAACCATCATCAAATAATGGCCAAAGCGGCCCTCAGGTCTATAGCGCAGAAATTCTGGCATCGTATTGATGACAGCATCATGATTGCCCTGTTTAAACCACTCAATACGCTCATAATCCGCTTCGCGGGCTTCAGGCGTGAAGATGTTTTCAGGATCAGCCGTCTCGTAATTGGCAATCGTTTTAAACGGGTGGAATGTGTGGCTCATGGAGCCGCTGGCGAGGATAACAACGCGCTTGCCAGACTCGGCAATGGCTTTGCCGATGCCGCGGCCAACGGTGAGGTAGTCATCACTTTCTGCGCATTGGTTACAGCCAATTGTAATCCACTCTTCGCCGCGCTCTAGGTAATGAGCGACATTGACCGTTGGGTAATGGATAGGCAGGTAGGGATCGTCAATGGCAGTACAAGCAGCGCCTTCTTCAGTGACGTGCTTTGCGATTAAATGCGCAAGCTCTGGCGAGCCTTTAAGGTCGTAAGGAACTTGGCACATGCCGCGCGGAAGCTCTTCTGAGGTATATTTGCCTTTGCGGCGCGCGTGAGAGGTCACAACGAACTCAACAAGCGTGCCCCAATGCGTATCCAGAACAATAACAGTATCTGGCTTTAAGACGTCCAGCACCTCTTTGCGGATACGGTCAAACCCGTCAATGAGGGTCGTGTCCTTTCCGCCGTAAATGTCATATCTGACTTCCTTTGGAAGCATGATTGTTGGAACGTGACTAACTAAACCTGCACCGATAACTTCGCCCATGACTTAAGTCTCCTTTAGAATGTAATTGACCCAGTTGATGATTTCAGCGCGGCGCGTATGATCGTCAATAACGTCGCTCATCAGGCCGATTTGCCATGCGTGAGCTTTGTTTGTGGGGTCATTGTGCAGTGCCTCAAGCATAGAGCGGTAACTTTCCAGCTCTTCTGAGTTCTTGAAAAAACCTTGCTTATACATTTTGTCTTCGTAAAGCCGAACAAGGTCGCTGATGGTTTGGATGTTGAATTCAGGGTGATATTGAACCGCCCAAACTTCGGATTTTCCGACAGGCACAATTGCGGCCTGAACATGGCTATGCGCGTTTGAGCTGAGCAGGATGGAGCCTTCGGGCAGCTCTGTGATTTCATCATCATGGATACACGGCGCGTCATAGACATGCGGTTTTCCGGCCATAAAGGGATGGTCTTTACCTGCTTCTGTAAGCGCGATTTTACGGGCAAAGCCCATCTCTTGACCCTTAGGGCTTTTACTCACTTCGCCGCCTGCGGCCAGAACTGCAATTTGCAGACCCCAGCAACTGCCAAGGATAGGCTTGCCAGTTTCAGCAAAGGTTTTAAGCCATTTAATCTGGTTTTGAACTTCAAAGGTCTGGTCATAGGCATGCAGGCCAGAGCCGCTAATCACCATGGCATCAAACTCATCAAGCGTTCTGCCGTTAGGCAGGGACTGACCTCTATTCGCGGCGTGCAGAACTTCCATTTCAATATCGGGGAAGTGCGCAGAGATAGCGTCCATATAGACCTCACTCGCAGTTCTTATTCCCATTTCGCGGGCTTCCACTTGCCGCTCAAGAGTGTTGCCTTCTAGCATTAGCAGACGTGTCATATATTTATTCCAAAGTTTGAAATGAGTGTAGGTCGTTTTAGCAAGGTAGGTTCTCTAATTACGCCGTGTCTGTGCGGCGTTTTTTTTGATATGCTAAAATACAAATCGCCAAAATTGCAAAGCTAATAACAAGTAGTATGGCTGTGAATTGCTCAATAGCTTTAAAGCCGCCGCCTTCGCTTAAAATTAGACCTGCGAAAAAAGGACCAAATCCCAACCCGATCATTTGCATGGAAACTGCGGGCGTCACCATACGAGACTTTTTATCCATATCATTCACAGATGCTAAGATGAAAGGTAAGGCCATGTTCCACATGAAGTTGAACCCACCAGCAGCCATGATAAATATTGAATAACTAGGTTTAACCATCAGAAGCCAAATAAAGACTGCGCCGCCTAAAATACCGACTACCAATGGAAGCCAACGTCCTAATTTATCTGACATGAAGGCGGCAAGCAGCGCGCCTGGGATGGCAATAAATTGCGCCAAAAGAAGAGCGTTCGCGATAGATTGCTCATCAGGTTTGATGCTCATGCCGATCAAGAAAAGGTTGGCCCATGCAACACCAATGGCGATATTATATATTAAAATACCGAGCAGCGCGAACGCCAGAAACCCTATATGAAGCTGTGCGGCTGTAGGGCTAGGCTCATCACGGCTATCGGAGCCTGTCGGTACGTGTTTAACCGTCATAAGGGCGAGGGTTGTCAAAACAGCCCAAATAATAAAGATGCCGTTTAGCCCAATGCTCGCAAATGCTGTTGGCATAACCCATAGACCGATGGCTCCGTAAGACAATAATGTTGCAAGGTAGAGGGCGAGATTTCGTTCAGGCTTTGCTGACAACCCTATAAATGTGAAACTAAGACCGATAACTCCGCCTTCGCCAAGTCCAGCGAAAAACCGTACGATTTTCAATGTCTCGTTACTTGTAATGAAACCAGATAGTAGATTGCCAAGGGCTGATATAATAAGGGCGGCTACTAACAAATGACGCCAATTCATAGTTCGGGACAGGAAAGTTATTACCATAGCTGCGATGGCGACTCCGACCATCTCTGCGAATGCTAGATTGTTGGCTTGAACTTCGTTAAGCCCTAGCTCAGTGACAAAGCCTTGGACGAGACCAGGTTGTACGATGAAGGATAAAACGCCGATAGTCCCAAGTATAATCGCAGAGACGATTGCTGACTTGCTGTTTACGTCGAATGCATTGCTCATTGAAAACCTGTTCTTCTGGTGTTTAAAATTAGTGTTATCTTGATGATAGGTGAGTGCTTGACTAAATAGGACAGTTTAACTGCAAGACACAAAAATGTTGGTAGGTGATGTCCTTTATGACGCCTAATGTCAATTTTTTGCAAACTTATGTCAATCAAAGTGAGGTTACTTGTGTGCCTATGCTTAACGATACACGAGGTAATATCATGACGGCAGTTATCAACAAAAGCGTAGTTGAACACTGGAAGAGTACAGGGTGTGAAGTCGACCCTGCTATGGTTTCGTCAAGCAGGTGTTCCGATGTGAAACTATCAGATTTTGTAGCATGGCTGGAGAAGATAGGGTCTAGTTTGCAGCCAGAGATGTGCTGGAAAATAGGACATGGATATGATTTTTCCACGAGAGGTGATATAGGAGCAGCCATAACATCTTCTCGTACGCTCGGGGCTGCCCTTAATAGGTTAACGGAATATTTTCCACTGATTCAAGATGGATCAGCACTAACTTTGGATGTGAATCCAGAGTGGTCATCACTGAGTTATAAAATTTTAGACCCCGATATCTGGCCTCGTCATAATGATGCTTTATATTCTCTTGGTATTTATTC
>JBDVGI010000029.1:0-4665 GCA_039962885.1 Litorimonas sp.
AATCAACGCTGTCTCTTGCATAATATTCTCAGACAAGCACCACGCAATATTATGGGCAATTGTTGAAGACCCAACTCCGCCTTTAGCTCCGAAAAATGCTACAGCACGACCAATAAATGGATTTTCAGGGTCAGCATAAAGCTCACCCATCGCACGGATAAGGTTTAACGGGTGCAATGGTGGGACAATATAATCAGACACCCCTTTATCCATTAACTGGCGATAAAGACGAATGTCATTAGCGGCGCCAATGATAACAACTTTTGTGCCTTCATCGCAAACCGATGCTAAGACTTCAAGTTGAGCAAAAAGTTCTGCCCCGTTCATGCCACTTTCGATCATAATCAGGTTAGGCGTGTTTTCTTTATGATAAAACTCTATCGCTGAGGGCAATCCGCCCATGTAAATTTTCACATTCGTGCGTTTCATGCGCCAATCACGAGTTGTCTCATTCATACAATGAGCTGTTTCCTGACGATCACAGAAAGCATGAATCGAAATTTGCGGAAGAACTTTTTCTCCGCCCTCACGTGACGTGATATTTTCTGCTTGTCCGAGAGGCAAATTGGAAGCCCCTACTGGAGCGGTCTGCGCTACCTGCATTGGAGGCATAGCTGCATGCTGATTTGGGATCATAGCAGGTGGTTGCTGCATGGGCATTCCTTGCGGCATAGGAGCCTGAGGCGTTGGCATAGCCTGCGCCGGCATAGGCGCTTGCGGTGTCGGCATCGGCATCGCTTGCGGCGGCATAGGAGCTTGCGGCGTCGGCATTGCCTGCGCTGGCATAGGAGCTTGCGGCGTCGGCATTGCCTGCGGCGTAGCAACAGGGAAAGGCATTTGCGGTTGGGTCGTAGCTGTCATTACAAATTTCCTATTTCATCCCTAGTTTGTAGGTAGTTCTGGACGTTGACGAGATGGGAACTGCGCACCTGTCGTTTCGCCTTGAATATATCTATCATATACAACCTGCCGGCGTTGTGCGTCCGGCTTTCCAAATTCATAAGGCTCAAGTAACTGACGCGGATCACCGATCATTGCAGCAAGGTTAGCAGAGTGGAAACACCCAAAATTAGCCTGCGGCTGGTTTGAAAATGTGTTCGTTATGGGTTCCAATTTACGGCAATTATCTGGAATAGCCTTTAACGCACGATAGGATACAACAACTGGTGCAGGTGCATGAGGGTTCGATTGATATTGCCCCCCCTGAAGGCTCGACGGGTTAAGTCCGCCATTGCGCATTAAATCACGAATAACGACTTCTGCTTGCCGTGTACCTGCATTATTGGCTTGAGCTGAAGGGCGGTTAATAAACAAAGCCCCTGAGCCATTTTGGCGGTACCCATCTAGAAATTGCGCGACGGCCAATTTATCGCGTGCAGATAACTCCAAACCATTCGGACGCGTGTATAATTCAAGTCGTTCGATGGATTCTGCGACATTGATAGAGCCATGCATGGCAGTAGGTGATAAGTTATCTTTATATGTCGCTGCACAACCTGACGTCAATGCGGCGACAGTCGCTACGGTCATGATCGATATTGTCTTTGTAATATTCATGATTAAACTCCTAATCGACCACATGCCCGAATGACCCACCAAAGGATGCGTTCGTGACATTTTTCAAATCATTCTCGTTATAAGCTTCGTTGATGCGGCCATGTAATAAGCTTTGCACATCATTGCTTTCCGAGAACCCGTCCAGAGGCGTTTGTAATTTATCAGGATGAGTTGGATCCACAAGATATGGCGTGACAATCACAACAAGTTCGGTTTGTGTTGTTTCGTCATCGCGTCCTCGAAATAAAGCTCCCAGGCCTGGAATATCTTTTATACCCGGTGCGCCTTGAACAAGGTTACGCGCTTCTTCGCGAATAAGTCCTGCAATCACAAGGCTTCCGCCTGCTGGAAGTTCGACAACAGTATTAGCTCTCCGTGTCCGAATACCTAAAATCGTGCCGCCGCCCTCGATAACAAAAGCGCCATCCGTTGTAGGCTCGGACACTTCTGTTGAAATATTAAGATTAATCCGTCCTTCTGACAGCACCACAGGCGTAAAGCCTAGTGACACACCAAAGGGCTTAAATTCAAATGATTGAACTAGGTTGCCAGTAATGTCCCGCGACGCCCCGCTTAGAAGAGGAATTTCCCCGCCCGCTAAGAAATTCGCTGTTTCGCCAGATATAGCTGTCAAAGTAGGCTCAGCTAGCGTGCGCACAAGTCCTACACTTTCCAACGCAACCAAAGCTCCCGTCAACGACCGCAGATCACCGCCGCCACTATTCGTGAACGTCCCGTTCCCTGCAAATCCTGACGCAGCACTTGCGATTGTATTATTAAACAAAGACACGGTTGAATCACCGAACTGCGTAACTGCACCTAAGTTAAAGCCTAGCTGTTTTGTGACAGAGCGTTCCATCTCAACAATTCGAACTTTAAGCAGAACTTGGTCTTTACCTTCAATTGAAAGCAAATTGACGACTGTGTCATCTCCGTTTCCATCTTGCACCCATAATGCGGCTAAAGCTTCAACTTGCGCTGCCGCAGATGCATTTGGAACGCTACCCGTTAGTAGAATGCGGCTATTAATTGCCTGTACGGTAACGTTAGAATTAGGTGAGTTTTTAGCAATTAATTCTTCTAGTCCATTAATGTCTGTTTCAACACGAATATCAATGTTTAAAAGCTCGCGGCCATCATGTCCGTAAAAATAAGCATTGGTCTGACCTGCTTCTTTTCCGATTAAAACGGTCCGTCTTGCTGTATGAACTACAGCCTCTACAATGTCAGGGTTCGAGACAATAACGTCCATAACATTTTCAGGAAGTTCAATCACACTAGATTTGTTCAATGGTAGAACAATAGAGCGATTTGTAACGCCCTCACCTGGTGCTTGGATCCGAATGCCAGAGCTTGTGTCTACATTTTGAACATGAGAATATGAACGGGTACCAGCATCTGCACTTACAGCTAATAAAGCTGTCGAAGTCAGAGCCGTAAGCGCAATACGTCGTATAGTCATTATTGTTGCCCTTCAATTGCTACGCGTTGCGCCTGTCCAGAACGATACAATGTGAGTGTCGCTGCCTGTGGCGCTTCCTTTTTTTCTTTTACAATGGTGGCTGCACTGCGCGAATATGCGTTTGAGCGCGTTAAACCCCGTAATGTCAGAGATAATTCTCCAGCCGCCTCTGCTTCTTGTAAAATTTCTACATCTTCCGGGCTTAACTCAAATGTTGCAGTTGAACCGAGAATGTCTGCGCCCTCTTCAGGGGATGATGAGAATGTTTGGTCAATCGCCAACACGCGCACATTTTCAAAGATTGTTGCAGATGTAACGAGTTGATCATTAATGATTTCACCCTTGCGTGCATCGCCGGGCTCTATATCGAAAATATTTGTCAATACAATGTCAACGCGGTCACCTGGTTGTATGAAGCCACCAGCAGCTGTATCGGGGCTAATCCGTGTTGTAACGGCCCGCATACCTGGATTCAGTAATGCAGCCATAACGCCCGCACCGTTTGTTGTAACGATTTTTGCAGGGTTGATAGGCTCGCCGTCAACAATACTAGAGCGGACAATGGCATCCTCAAACTCAACGATGGCCTCAGGTTGTTCGTCTCTTGTGATCAAAGATGGTGTCACGGCCTCTAATGGCCATTTTGACCATTTCACGCTCTCTGCGTTTATGCGGCTACCCAGAGGCATATCAATTGCCGCCGTCAACACTTCACTATACTCGACCTCTATCACTGTTGCTTCCGCTGTTGAGGTATCGGCTGGCGCGGGCGCACCTAATGTACGCACGATCCCAAACAAAATAATCGCAACGGCAAATAAGCCGACGACCTTTATGATTTTATTCTTGTCCATATATCCTCACAGACTTGCCTGACAGTCTGAAATTAGACGCAAGCATTACTAGCTATGGTTAACATGTAGAAAATGAGCACAAACAAAGAGTTAACGCGGAGCGTAAAAAAGTGTTTTTTTTTAAATATTATAGGGTTTCAAGGGTTTAAATACAAAAAAACCGAGCTAAAAGCTCGGTTCATGCCATCTTCAGTGAATAATCAGCGGATGGCTAAGCCCCGATAGCAGCCATAAAAATTGCACTATTAGGTAGTATCATAATGCCGCCCGCAGCAATTGCTAAGCCATACGGCATTTTAGTTTCATCTTTAAAAAGCGTATACATCCATTGTGATGTTAAAACCCGTACCGGTATAAATTTACGGCCTACTAACAAGAACAAGCCCAGCGCCGCGCCGATCACTGTTGTATACAATATAAATCCCATAGCGTCTGGCCATGTCATCCATAAAGCTGTCGCGGCCATGAGTTTTGCATCTCCGCCGCCAAGCCAACCAAAGGCAAACATTGTAAAGCCCGCCGCAAGAAAAGTCGCGCCCACAGCTAGGTGTGTTCCTAGCACTGGTAAGCCTTGCCATGTGAACGGGATCATCAGAACAAAGCCCGCTATCATAGCCAGGCTAATCCAATTTGGAATTGTCATGGATGTTGCATCTTTATATGCCGCAAGTATAAGCGGCGCCGAAAAGATGAAAAAAAGTAACGGAGCTATCATTATAATCATATCCTAATTTGGTATTGATTATAATTACTCTAGTAATATTAATATGGGGTTTCTAATTTAAAGAATAA
>JBDVGI010000030.1:0-9804 GCA_039962885.1 Litorimonas sp.
CAAGACGATAAAGAGGGGGCTTTAAAGGCTTTAAAAACCCATGATGAAAAGGCGGATACATTTGGTATTGGGGCTGTGCCTTATTACATAAGATTGCTCGAATCCGGCGAAACACTTCCAAAAATAGATACCCCAAAACAACAAGCTGCGCGGGCCTTAACCGACCCGTCCTTGCTGTTCTTCTTCCGCCGCCGATCTGTAGACGGGGCTGAGATTTATTTACGTTTTGCCCGTTGGATTGACCCAACTTATGATAAAGCTAATATTTGGCTTGGCGACCTTCTGGATAATTCAGACCGCGAAGACGAAGCTTATGAAATCACCAACCAAATTCCAGTAAAGTCACCATATTATGTATCGGCGCAATTAAGCGCGGCGAATTATTATTTTGCCCGCGAAGAGGATGAGCAAGCGTTGAATGTATTGGAAACGCTTAACGCCTCACACCCATCTTTTATTACGCGCGATGCGCTGGGCCGCGCGCGGCTTATCCGTGAAGATTACGCAGGAGCTTTACCATTCTACACGGACATAATTAATTCTATGAGTGAAGAGGATCTTAAGGAAAATATTGATCCATTACGCAATCGCGGAATTATTTACGAAAGTATTGATCAATGGGATTTGGCAGAAAAAGATTTTAAACATGTGTTAGAATTAGTTCCTGATGATGTGAACACATTAAATTATCTGGGGTATACGTGGGTTGATAGAGGCGAAAATTTAACAGAAGCCTTTGAGATGATCCGCAAGGCTGTCGCGGCTGAACCTGAATCAGGCGCTATTGTCGATAGTTTGGGTTGGGCCCATTATAAACTTGGGCAATATACACAAGCTAAAGAAAAGCTCGAAGATGCGGTTGAACTTTCCCCGTCATCGGCCACAATCATTGATCACCTTGGTGATGTATATTGGAAATTAGGCCGCAAGCGTGAAGCTGGGTTTCAGTGGAAACGTGCGCTAGAATTTGACCCATCCGATGAAGAAAAAACGTCGATAAATATTAAGCTTAAAAGTGGTCTTGAAGCGGCGCTTCGGGCGCAATAGGCCGCGCTTAATTGTTGATTTTGACTTAGTGACCGGTAATGGGACGTGACTGTGGCATATTCACAAAAAGCTTACGGATTACGACGCGCGCGCGCTCGGGCTAAGATTAATTTAACCTTGCATGTTGGCCGTCCAATTTTAGACCCGCATGATAAATTTATGGGCTACCATCCACTTGATAGCCTCGTTGTTTTTGCGGATATTGGTGATGAGCTTGGCATTGAAGCGGCTCCGATTACGCGCTTAACCTTGCAAGGGGAATATAGCCGAGATCTGAGTGCGTGTGAGGATAATTTGATCTTGCGCGCCGCGCGTAGCGCGCTGAACATGGCGGATATGCCAGATAGCCATTTCGCCTTTGACCTTGTCAAAAATCTTCCAGTTTCATCAGGCATGGGCGGCGGGAGCGCTGATAGCGCGGCTGCGTTGCGGTTACTAAGCGCTTACATTGATTTAACACCGTCGCAATGGCATGATATTTGCGTTCAGTTGGGCGCGGATGTTCCTGTTTGTTATCTATCTCAAACAGCCCATATGACAGGTATTGGGGAAAACATTCTGGCATTAGGCGGGCTTGGCCATATTGATGCTGTGCTCGTGAACCCCAATTTAGCCGTCTCAACTGCGCAGATTTTTAAAACCTTTGACGGGGCAGCACCACAAGAAACGCCGCGTCCGCAAAAACACACAGGCACATTGTTAGAGCGGGCTATGGATGGCCGCAATGATCTACAACCTATTGCCATAGCTTTATGCCCTGCGATTGCGGATGTGTTATCGGCCGTGTCAACGCAAGATAGCTGCCAATTATCACGGATGAGCGGAAGCGGCGCGACATGCTTTGGGCTTTTTCCTGATGCGGATACGGCGCATAAGGCTGCGGCTAATATTGCGAAATCCCGCCCTGATTGGTGGGTAAAGCCTTGCCGATTTGGCGATAGCGTTTAACGCCGCGGTTAGGTAAGGCAGTTTGTGATATTTTTTTTACAATTAGCAGGGCTGGCCTTTTTCACCAGCCTAGCTGTGAGCGGTTTTATGATTACCGCAGGTTTGGGCGATGTCGCCGATGCACGTTCCGCCCATAGGCAGACTATACCAACAGGCGGAGGCATTGGTCTTGTTGCAGGTCTTGGCGCGGCGGCCATAGCGCTGAATTTTATGACGCTGCCTGATATATTTGACTCACAGTCGCTACATAGGGGCTTTGCGCCAGTTCTCTCGCTTATATTTGCCGTGTCTATGCTTGGAATTGTTGATGATATTTTGAACCTCTCTGCGCGAATTAAATTTGGCATATTGTTGATTTTATGCGGGGCCGTTATTTATTTAATTGGCCCAGTTGTGTCATTGCCATTTGGACTTCAATCGGTGGAGCTGCCTTTTGCTATTGGGTTTTTCGGGTCTGTCTTATGGATATTTGTTGTCGTGAACGCTGTGAATTTCATAGACGGAGCAAACGGGTTTATGGGTGTGAGCTTAGCGATTGCCAGCTTTGGCTTATTTGGCGTTAGTCTCATATTAGGTGCTCCGGGGGCGGCGGTGTTGTCCCTTGTAAACTTTGCCATATTGCTCGGGTTTTTACCCTATAATTTACGCACAGAGGCTAAGGTTTTTGCTGGCGATGTTGGGGCATTATGCGTTGGTTTTATTTTTGCGCTTGCTGCAATAATGCTGGTTTCAGAAGCAGGCAATAGTAATGCACTTTATGCTGCTCCTATTTTGATCCTGCCGCTTTTAACAGATGTCTTTTTGACTTTAATTCGGCGCGTCAGACGTAAAGAAAACCTCTTACGCGCCCATAACCAACATCTCTATCAACGCCTCATTCGGGCGGGTATGAGCCATGTAAAAGTGACATGGGCTTATGGGTTTGTCGGGTTAATTTTAGCTAACCTTGTTTTACTATGTACGCATATCGGATTGATAGGATCAGTCAGCCTGTTGCCGTTTTTCACAGGTATGCTTATTTTTGGATATTATATGATCTCTGGTCTTTTGCCGGATTAGGCACGTGGTTTAACTAATGCGCGCGACCACATATTCGGCTAAGTTTTGCAAAGATTCACGCCATGGGCTGTTTGGGAAAATGCTTAGGGCATTAGCGGCGTCGGCGGAATAAGATTTGGCCAGATCAAGCGTAGACTGCAATGCGCCAGCTTTGCGCAGATAAGACACAGCCATTTCTAAATCCACATCATTTTGATCATGGTCAACAATGACGCGGTGCCAAAATGTTTTTTCAGTTTCATTGGCTGCTGCAACAGCGCGAATAACGGGGAGAGTCATTTTCCCTTCGCGGAAATCATCACCAATAGACTTGCCAAGCGCAGATTCAAAGCCGCCATAATCAAGCGCGTCGTCAACCAGTTGAAAGGCAAGACCAAGCTTGAGGCCATATTCGCGCAAGGCGATACGTTGCGCTTCAGCTTTACCTGCAATAACAGGCGCAACTTCTGTGGCAGCCGCAAAGAGCGCGGCGGTTTTGGCCTTTATGACCTCCATATAATCTACTTCGCTCATGGATATATTGCGTAAGGCGGCAAGTTGCTGCACTTCGCCTTCGGCAATGATAGAGGCCGCATTGGATAAAATTCCCAAAGCTTCCATCGAACCTGTTTCGACCATAAGGTTAAAGGCGCGGGCAAAAAGGAAATCTCCAACCAAAATAGAGGCACTATTGCCCCAAATTAGATTGGCAGGCTTTTTCCCGCGACGTAGCGCGCTCTCATCAACGACATCATCATGAAGCAATGTCGCGCTATGGATAAATTCAACGGCTGCGGCTAATTTGTGATGGGATGTCCCAGAATAACCGCACATATTGGCGGCTGCGATTGTGAGCAATGGTCGTAGGCGTTTTCCGCCAGCTCCGACTAGATGATCCGCTAGGTTCGGGATCATACCGACAGGGCTTTGCATGCGGTCTAAAATAAGAGCGTCTACTGCGGCCATATCACCGCTGGCCATATCCCATAGGGTTTGGGCGGGGCTAAGAGCTTTGTCGGACTGAATTTGCGCGGGTGCGTTCAACGTATTTCTCACAAAGCGGATGGCGTCTTAGCCAAAGCGTATTTTTATATTGGCCTTTAACTTAGTCTGCGTTAGAGCGCGGGGCAAGTGTTTATGGCGTAACATAATGCCGCTTTTTATGAAATGAGTGAAATTGTGATTTGCATAATGAAAACAGTCAACCCTGCGACCTTGAATTTTGCAGAGGCCGTTTTGAAGGAGGCTTCGATTGATTATTTTGTTTTAGATGCCAATGCGTCTATCATTGAAGGGTCTGTCGGGGCCATACCACGCCGGCTTATGGTGATTGATGAAGACGGCGCCGCTGCGAGACGGGCTTTGTCTATGGCGGGTCTTGAGGCTGAAATTCACCATTCATAAGCCTCCTTGCGTTGATTTATTGCCATAAGCCCCCATATGGAAGCTCAGTCATCCAAATCTTAGCTGTCGTGAGCGCTTTATGATCTGTGTTATCCGAACCATGAATCCCGTAACTTTAAGCTACGCGCAAGCCTTGTTGAAAGATGCAGAAATTGAGAGTTTTCTGTTTGATATGCACAGCTCTGTTCTTGATGGGTCAACCATGACCGTACGCCGCCGTCTTATGGTGATTGACGAAGATGCTGATGATGCCAGAGAAATATTAGAGGCTGGCGGGCTTGGTGATGAATTGATGTCGCAATAAAGCTTGAAATTCACCCTCAATTCAATACATACCGCCATTATGGCACAGACAACGGACAAACCTCTTTCCTTTCAAGGTCTCATACTGACCCTACAAAATTATTGGGCCGCGCAAGGCTGCGTTATTTTGCAGCCTTTTGACACAGAGGTCGGCGCGGGCACGCTTCATCCTGCTACGGTGCTGCGCTCGCTGGGGCCAAAGCCGTGGAATGTGGCCTATGTACAGCCCTCTCGCCGTCCCGCTGATGGCCGCTACGGAGAAAACCCCAACCGCTTGCAGCATTATTATCAATTTCAAGTCATCATGAAGCCCAATCCTGCCAATTACCAAGAGCTATACTTAGGCAGTTTGGATGCGATTGGTATTGACCGTGATTTACACGATATCCGCTTTGTCGAAGATGATTGGGAAAACCCAACTGTCGGCGCGTGGGGGCTTGGCTGGGAAGTGTGGTGCGATGGTATGGAAGTTTCACAATATACCTATTTCCAACAAGTCGGCGGGCAAGACCTTGACCTTGTCTCGGGCGAGCTAACTTACGGGCTAGAGCGCCTTGCCATGTATGTGCAAAATGTCGATAATGTTTATGACCTTGTGTTCACGGACGCCAATGAAACTAACGGGACGCCCCAAGTGCTTTACGGAGATGTGTTTCATCAAAACGAAGTGCAGCAAAGCACCTATAATTTTGAGCATTCCAATACGGAGAATACGCTTAAAAAATTCGAAATGGCAGAAGCGGAATGTAAGGCACTCCTCGCGCTCGAAAAGCCTTTGCCATTGCCTGCCTATGAGCATGCGCTTAAAGCCTCGCATTTGTTTAACTTGCTTGATGCCCGCGGCGTGGTTTCGCCGACCCAGCGCCAAGAATATATCAAGCGTGTGCGTGATCTTGCCAAAGGCTGCGCCGAGGCCCACGTTGCGAATGAGAAAACCGTAGATGAAAAGGCGTGGAGCTAGTCATGGCCGACCTTGTGGATGCTTCTATAAGCTTTAAACCTAATGGGTTCAGTAATGATTATCATATTAATGATAAGCCTTTGCGCGAAATTATTTTCAATGACACAGAGAACGCATCACAAAATCAATATGGCTTGAAAGTAGGTGTCGATTATTTAACATCTATAGAGAGTGGGCCAAAGACGACGACTAAACGATTGATTGGTGATGAGGAGCCTGATCTTATCCACGGTTTAACCGCGTTATATTTATGTGGACATTGTGGAGGCTATGACGGAACTCTTATTGGGGCTCATATAAACATTTATAACGATCACATTGTTTGGAGTAATATAGGTTATAGTTCCGATATAATTGAGCTTTACCCTAAGCATAAACCATTTGAACATCTTCCAGCATTTAGTTTTAAGCGGGATAACTACGAAAAGTTTATTGAAGATGCGCGTACTTTTGAGATTAAATAATGGCTGAACTTCTTTTTGAAATTTTCTGCGAAGAAATTCCGGCTCGCATGCAAGTGCGGGCGGGACAAGACCTAAGCAAGGCGCTTATTGGCGGTCTAAAAAAAGCGGGCTTAACCGTAGAGGGTGAGCAATGTTATACGGGGCCGCGGCGTCTTGTGTTTACCGCCGATATACCGCTGCGCTCACCTGATATATCCGAAGAGCGCAAAGGTCCGCGCGTTGGCTCCCCTGAGCAAGCGCTTGCAGGTTTCATGAAAGCGGCGGGACTAACCGATATTTCGCAGGCCGAAACCCGTAACGACCCGAAAAAGGGCGATTTTTATGTTGCTGTCATGAACAGCGAAGGCCGCGATAGCGCTGATATTATCGCAGAATTAATTCCCGCAACCATGAATAATTTCCCGTGGCCGAAATCTATGAAATCTGGCAACTCAAGCTTCCGTTGGGTGCGGCCTTTGCAGTCTATGATTTGTCTTTTGGACGGTAATGTTGTGCCCGTCGAGGTTGGCGGTATTACGGCAGGGAATGGCACTGAAGGTCATCGCCGCCACGGCAAAGGCCCGTTTACGGTCAAAGACTTTACCGATTACCGCGCGCAGTTGGAAGGGCCTAAAGCCCCGCATGGCCATGTGATGATTTCCGCGCAGGATAGAAAAGACAAAATCTTGACAGATGCCAAAGCGGCTTGCGCGGCCAAAGGGTTGGAATTGGTTGAAGATGAGGCTTTGTTGTCCGAAGTGGCGGGACTGGCCGAATGGCCTGTTGTCTTGCTTGGCGATATGGATGAAAGTTTCTTGGAATTGCCAGATGAAGTGATACGCTTAACCCTGAAATCACATCAAAAAACATTTACGGTGCGTGACCCCAAAACGGGGGCGCTCGCGCCATATTACATTATTGTTGCCAACCAAAGCGCCCCTGATGGGGGAACGTCGATTATTAAAGGTAATGGCAAAGTCATTTCCGCGCGTTTGTCTGATGCGCGGTTCTTCCAAGATGAAGACCGTAAAAACAAGTTAGAGAGCTATTACGAGAAACTTGGCACCGTGGTGTTCCATAAAAAACTCGGGAGTGTCCGTGACAAAGCTGAACGTGTCGCCGCGTTGGCCCGTAAAATTGCGCCAAAAGTTGGCGCTGATGCGGATAAAGCCGAGCAAGCGGCAAGGCTCGCCAAATGTGATTTGGTGACGCAAACCGTGATTGAATTTACCTCTCTGCAAGGCCAAATCGGCGCGCAAATCTATAGGCATGAGGGCGGAGATGCGGACATAGCTACCGCGATTGAAGAGCATTATAAACCCGTAGGGCCAAGTGATAGCGTCCCAACAAATCCTGTTGCTGTTGCTGTGGCGCTCGCGGATAAGCTCGATACACTCGTTGGCTTCTGGGCAATAGACGAAAAACCCACAGGGTCGAAAGATCCTTATGCTTTGCGGCGTGCCGCGCTTGGCGTAGTGCGGATTATTTTGGAGAATGGTGTTCGGTTGGATTTATTAGGCTTCATATACGTTGACAGTCTTTCTCAAATAGAAGTTCGTTTGAAGATCGATGAAGTAAGTAAGAAGGTTCACGTGGTTAATAAAGCGGCCCAATTGGGTGCGATGAAAAGGCATGAATATGAATCTTGGAGAGATTCACAATTTTCTGCCGGACTCTCAGCTTTACAGTCAGGTGAAGCTCGGGATGAGAATTTTGCATTGGCAGTAAACCTTCATGTTTTCATTCTTGATCGTTTGAAAGTTTACTTGCGGGATCAAGGCTTGTTGCAAGACCATATTGACGCTGTGCTTAAGCTGGGCGGAAAGGACCTCGTCTTTATTGTTGCGCGGGTAAAAGCTTTATCAGCTTTCCTCGAGACAGAGGCGGGCACCAACCTGCTCGCAGGCTATAAGCGCGCGGCGAATATCTTGAAGGCCGAGGCGAAGAAAGGCGATTTACCCCAAGGCTTACCGAATCGTCCTGACGATATCCATGGCGCGCGCTTGTTTGAAGCTTTGCAAACCGTTTCCGCGGATATTAAGACAGCCTTAAATGATGAAAACTATACGCAAGCCATGACGAGCCTCGCCGCATTAAGAGACCCAATTGATAAATTTTTCACTGAGGTTCATATTATGTCAGATAATATAGATGTCATGCAAAACAATTTGCGCCTTTTGGGGTTAATTCGTGATACGGCACATCAAATTGCAGATTTTGAGATGATTCAAGGGTAAGGCCTGTGAATCGGAAATTTAAATATGAGCTCTGCTTATCCTGAGCTTTCAGTAGGTTTAATGACATGACACAATGGGTTTATAATTTCGGCGGCGGCGTTGCACAGGGCAATACCACCATGAAAAACCTTTTGGGCGGTAAAGGGGCCAATCTGGCAGAAATGGCTAGCCTTGGCTTGCCTGTCCCTCCTGGTTTTACTTTAACCACCGAAGTCTGCACGCATTATTATGATAATGATGAGCAATATCCTAGCGATATGAACGCGCAAATCATGCAAGGTCTGGCCGAGATTGAAAAGCTGACAGGTAAAAAATTCGGCGATGCTAAAAACCCTTTGCTTGTATCTGTACGCTCTGGCGCGCGAGCCTCTATGCCAGGGATGATGGACACGGTTTTGAACCTTGGCTTGAACGATGAAACAGTCGAAGGCCTTGCGGAATTATCTGGCGATAGACGCTTTGCACTCGATAGTTACCGGCGCTTTATCACCATGTATTCCGATGTGGTTTTAGGCGTGCATCACCACACATATGAAGACATTCTAGAACGCCACAAAGACACGCAAGGCTATATGCTCGATACGGAAATGAGCGCGAATGATTGGGCGCAAGTGATTGAGAAATTCAAAGCTGCGACGCGCAAGGCTTTGGGACGCGACTTCCCGCAAGACCCGCAAGACCAACTCCAAGGCGCGGTGGATGCTGTGTTTGGATCTTGGATGAATGAACGGGCTGTGGTCTACCGCCGTCTTAATGACATTCCTGCTGCATGGGGAACTGCGGTCAATGTGCAAGCTATGGTCTTTGGCAATATGGGCAATACATCCGCGACTGGCGTAGCCTTTACGCGTGACCCGTCAACGGGCGACAATAGCTATTATGGCGAGTTTTTGATCAACGCGCAGGGCGAAGATGTTGTCGCGGGCATTCGCACGCCGCAAACGCTCACCAAGGCTGCCCGTATAGAGATGGGCGAGGATGCGCCGTCGATGGAAGAGGCTTTGCCAGAGGTTTATGCGCAGCTCGCCAAGACCTTTGAAACGCTTGAGGGTCATTATCGTGATATGCAAGATATTGAATTTACTGTAGAGCGCGGAACATTATGGATGCTGCAAACGCGCACAGGTAAACGTACAGCGCGCGCTGCGCTTAAAATCGCCGTGGATATGGCGAGCACAGGGCAAATCACGCAAGAAGAAGCTTTACTGCGTATTGACCCGTTGTCCTTGGATCAACTTTTACATCCGACACTTGACGCAGATGCGCCGCGCGATTTAATCGCGATGGGCTTGCCAGCCTCCCCTGGCGCGGCGATTGGGCAGGTCGTGTTTAACTCTGACGAAGCCGAAGAAATGGCACGTTCAGGCCAAGATGTTATTTTGGTCCGAATCGAAACAAGCCCAGAAGATATTCACGGCATGCA
>JBDVGI010000031.1:0-2932 GCA_039962885.1 Litorimonas sp.
AAGTTTAAGGCTTTTTCTTTCGCGCATTTTATAGCGATGTCATAGCCTGCATCCGCATGACGCATCACGCCTGTCGCAGGATCATTCCAAAGCACCCGCTCTAACCTGCGCGCAGCATCTTCACTACCATCAGCAACAATAACCATACCCGAATGCTGGGAGTATCCCATTCCAACGCCGCCGCCATGATGCAGGCTAACCCATGTTGCGCCCGAAGCCGTGTTAAGCAATGCATTTAAAAGCGGCCAATCCGAAACAGCGTCGGAACCATCTTTCATGGACTCAGTCTCCCTATTAGGGCTTGCAACTGAGCCGCTATCAAGATGGTCACGGCCAATCACAATTGGGGCTTTGAGTTCACCATTTGCGACCATTTCATTAAATGCGAGGCCAAGACGGTGGCGATCTCCCAATCCGACCCAGCAAATGCGTGCAGGCAGGCCTTGGAACTCAATACGTTCACGCGCCATATCAAGCCAGTTATGCAGATGGGTGTCATTGGGTAAAAGCTCTTTGACTTTCGCATCCGTTTTGTAAATATCTTCGGGGTCCCCTGATAAAGCCACCCAACGGAAAGGGCCAATCCCTCTACAAAATAACGGACGAATATAAGCAGGCACAAAACCCGGAAAATCGAAAGCGTTTTCAAGACCTGTATCCTTGGCGACTTGCCGAATATTATTACCATAATCAAAAGTTGGAATACCCGCATTTGAAAATTCGAGCATAGCCTGCACTTGAATTTTCATAGATGCGCAAGCTGCTACTTCCACGGTTTTAGGGTCGCTCTCACGTTTATCTTTCCACTGGGCCATCGTCCAGCCAATAGGCAAGTAGCCATTGATGGGGTCATGCGCAGAGGTTTGATCTGTGACCATATCGGGCCGAATATCGCGCTTAATCAATTCAGGAAAAATTTCGGCGGCATTACCCAAAAGCCCAACAGATTTGGCTTGCCCCGCAGCTGTCCACTTTCCAATTAACGCTAAAGCTTCATCCAACGTATCGGCGCGCTCATCGACATAACGCGTACGCAATCTCGCATCGATGCTCTCTGGATTACATTCGACAGCCAAGCAGCACGCCCCTGCCATGACAGCCGCTAATGGCTGCGCGCCGCCCATGCCCCCAAGGCCGCCAGTTAATATCCATTTACCCGAGAGATCTCCGCCATAATGCTTGCGCCCTGCTTCTACGAACGTTTCATATGTCCCCTGCACAATGCCTTGTGTACCAATATAAATCCAAGACCCCGCCGTCATCTGACCATACATCATCAAACCTTTTTTATCGAGCTCATTAAAGTGATCCCAATTCGCCCAATGCGGGACAAGGTTTGAGTTAGCAATAATTACGCGAGGTGCGTCTTTGTGAGTTCGAAACACCCCCACTGGTTTACCTGATTGCACGAGCAATGTTTCATCTTCTGTGAGAGTCTTTAAGCTAGCCGTGATTTGATCAAAGTCAGGCCAAGAGCGCGCAGCGCGGCCAATACCCCCATAAACCACAAGCTCATCAGGGTTTTCCGCAACATCGCGGTCCAGATTATTATGCAGCATCCGAAATGGAGCTTCGGTTGTCAAAGACAGACAGTTTAAATCTGTACCCGTTGGACTTTTAATGTCACGCTTGTTTTTCAAAATACGGTTCACGTTATATCTCCGGCGTAAGATGCATATGCGAGGCGGCTTGAATAGCCTCAAGGATATTGGCTAAAATGGCACGCAAGGGCTTCGCCTTGTCATGATCGTAAGCGAAAGGCGGTTCTTCTGTTTGTAAGTAACGCCGCTGCGCAAGTTCCATTTGAATAGCATGAACACCTATATCTGGCTGTCCGTAATAGCGCGTTGTCCACCCTCCTCGAAAACGACCATTGACCACATAAGAAAATTCGGCTTGGGCCATACAGGCTTTATGAACAGCTTGAGTGATTGCATTATGACAGGTCATGCCGTCGTTATCTCCAATGTTGAAATCAGGCAGCCTGTCGTCAAAAAGAAATGGGATTTCAGATCGAATAGAATGACAATCATAAAGGATAGCGAAACCGTGCGCAGATTTTACGCGCACAATTTGTGCCTTAAGCGCGTTATGATAGGCTGTGTGAAACACCTCTTTTCTACGTGTGATTTTAGCCTCATCTGGCGGATTTTCCCAGATAGGCTTTCCGTCAAAACTCATCAAAGGGACTAGCTGCGTCGTGTTTTGCCCCGGATAAAGACTAGCCCCTTCAGGGTCACGGTTTGCATCAATCACATAACGGCTGAAATTTGCGCTCACAATCGTCGCATCAGGCAATAAGTTTTCGTAAAGCTGCGGAACGTGCCAATCCGTATCCAGTAGTTTTCGGCCAAGCTCATTTAAATCCTCATAAATATCGGCAGGGACATAAGTTCCAGAATGCGGCTGTCCTAGAATAATAGGGCCATGCCCCTCTTTGACATCTACGGGATTCATAGAACTATCGCTTCTAGCTCATCTTTAGGACTAACCAAAGGCTCAGAGCTTAACATCAAGGCCGCCAAAGCTTCTATATCTGTGCTGACGATACGATCTTCTGTTAACGCGGGGCAGTGCTTACGAATGGCCTTGAGGGCAGATAATAAAGGCGCGCTCGTTACAAGAGGATGACGCAGTTCAACGCCTTGCGCGCCAGCCATAGCTTCAATGCCTAAAATCCCTGCGAGGTTTTCATTCATTTCCAAAAGGCGCCGCGCCGCATGACATCCCATAGAGACATGATCTTCTTGATTGGCTGATGTTGGCGTGGAATCCACGCTTCGTGGATTAGACAGAGATTTGTTTTCACTCATCAAAGCCGCTGAGGTTACCTCGGCAATCATAAGCCCTGATTTTAAACCAGGCTCTGGCGCAAGGAAGGCGGGCAATCCGAAACTTAAAGCAGGGTCAACCAAAAGCGCAACACGCCTTT
>JBDVGI010000032.1:0-1275 GCA_039962885.1 Litorimonas sp.
CCAAGACCGCGATCCCGTGCCTAGCATGCCAGGTGTTGACCGAATAAACACGAAAACCCTCATAGAAGAAGCCCAAAAGGCGCGTGATTTAGGCATTCCCGCCATCGCGATCTTTCCGCATATTCATCCAAAATATAAAGATGCAACCGCCACTGAAGCCTTAAACCCGCAAGGCTTAATCCCCGAAGCTGTCAAAGCGGTCAAAGCCGCGGTTCCAGAGGTTGGCGTTATTGTCGATGTAGCGCTCGACCCTTACACCGATCACGGCCATGATGGATTAATGGACGGCGAACATATCATCAATGACACGACCGTAGATATGCTTGCGCAATCTGCGCTAATTCTGGCTGATGCAGGTGCAGATATTGTCGCCCCGTCTGATATGATGGATGGCCGTGTTGGTGCGATTCGTACTGCATTAGAGCAAAATGGCAACACAGACGTGATGATAATGTCATATGCAGCCAAATACGCCTCTGGATTTTACGGCCCTTATCGCGACGCCATCGGGACTTCATCTGCTTTGATAGGCGATAAACGCACTTATCAAATGGACCCTGCCAATAGTGACGAAGCCTTGCGAGAAGTGGAATTAGACATATTAGAAGGCGCAGATATGCTCATGGTCAAACCAGGGTTGCCCTATTTGGACGTTATTCGCCGCATAAAAGACGAGTTCTCCATGCCAACCTATGCATTCCAAGTAAGTGGTGAATATGCGATGTTACGCGCTGCTGGGCAAAATGGCTGGTTGGATTATGACCGCGTCATGCGCGAGAGCTTAACTTGCCTAAAGCGTGCGGGGTGTGATGGCATATTAACATATGCTGCCGCTCAAATAGCCGAATCTATTTAATGATATTGCAAATAGGTGCTTTTTTCATTATCAAAATTGAAGAGTTACGCCATAATTTTGTAACTTTCATGCATTTTGAACGTCTAAACGGTTTTTAAAGCATAAAAAGACAAGTTTTTTCAAATTAAACAACAATATTTCAACCTACGCATCAATTATGTGTCCCATGTGTGGGGCGCACATTAAGGTCAATTTGCATAAAGTTGAATTTAACTTCGCGTAAATTGGCCTTTTCTCCTCGTTGGTTATAATTTCGTCTTATACATTTTAACTCGCATCCTCTCTCTCGTTAAAATGCGCTGTAAGTCAAAACACTTTCAACGACCCCACCATTTTTCTTTTATACGGATGCAAACCCTAAAGACTTTTAGATAGTAAACTTAATCTTTATCTTTTACAGACACTTCATCAACTTTTAT
>JBDVGI010000033.1:0-6051 GCA_039962885.1 Litorimonas sp.
ATTCAAGCGCGCAATAGCTGGCTGTACTACATATTGTCGAGCCTAAGCGGGGAACTGCGCGATATTACGCTATTTTATGAATTGCTAAATAAAAAGAACCAGAAGTTCAAACTCACTTTTGGTGAGCCAATTCCACCATCTGATGTCCCGCAAAATGCCGAAGACGCAACGGCCATGATACGAGATATTGTTGAGACCTTATAAGCGCAACGCAAGCTTAGAAGCTTAAGCGCGCTCTACCATCATTTTTTTGACCTCGGAAATCGCCTTAGCAGGGTTCAATCCTTTCGGACAAACATTGGCACAATTCATAATTGTGTGGCAGCGATAAAGCTTAAACGGGTCTTCAAGCTGATTAAGGCGTTCTGTTTTTGCATCATCACGACTATCAACAAGCCAGCGATACGCTTGTAATAAAGCGGCTGGCCCAAGATACCGATCACCATTCCACCAATAAGATGGGCAAGATGTCGAGCAAGACGCGCACAGAATACACTCATAATATCCATCGAGCTTATCGCGATCTTCAACGCTTTGCGTGTGTTCTGCTTCAGGTTCCGCCTCACTTGTATGCAGCCACGGCTCAATCGAAGCATATTGCTTATAAAAATTCGACAAATCTGGAACAAGGTCGCGCACAACAGGCATATGCGGAAGCGGCGAGATTGTAATAGTTGCGCTGCCGCCAACTTCGTCAATTCCTTTAGTACACGCCAAAGTATTGCGGCCGCCAATATTCATCGCACATGATCCGCACACGCCTTCACGGCAAGATCGGCGAAAGGCTAATGTTGGGTCAATTTCATTTTTGATTTTAAATAAGGCATCTAGAACCATTGGCCCGCATTCATCGAGGTCAATCTGGTATGTGTCCCAATAAGGCGTGCCGCCGTCGCTCGGGTCAAAGCGGTAAATTTTAAATGTCTTTAAACGCGTCGCACCTTCTGGCGCAGGCCATGACTTACCCTTACGGAGTTTAGAGTTTTTCGGTAGGCTTAACTGCACCATAATCATCGCGTCCTTTATTCAAGTGTCTTATATGGCACTATGGGGTAGATGCGAAGGAAAAATTGTAAATTCGTTGCAATAAAATACGGTAAAATCAACAATAAGTGTTATATCTGTTTTTCAAATATAAAAATTCTGATGTTTGCGTGTTTATCTTTCCGATAATTGCGTAAATTGAGTGAGATTTTCGGAGGATGTTACACGATGCACAATATACTCAGCCCAATCATTCTAAGCCTTTGTCTGTGTTTTAGCGTAGCCTGCACCGCGCAAACTGAACGCCCAGCCCAAACCCCATTAGCCCCTGTCATTGAGGACGGAAAAAACAACCGTGTTATCATGCTTGGACTTATTCACAGCGGCCACCTAGATAGCGAAACATATTCGCTTGAATTAGTAGAGCAAATCATTCGCGATATTAACCCTGACTATATTTTGACAGAAATTCCGCCAGACCGCCTCGCTGATGCTGCGGCGGGCTTTGCCAAAACAGGCGAAGTCACCGAAGACCGCGTCAAAGTCTTTCCTGAATATCGCGAGGTTGTCTTCCCGCTAACGCAAGATATGAACTTCAAAATTATTCCTGCCGCAGGTTGGACACGCGGCATGGCAGATTATCGCCGTAAAGCTTTACGCGCAATTCGCGACAACCCAGAACGCGCAGATGATTGGGCAGCTTACACAACCGCAAATAAACAAGCAGACACAGCCATTGGTGCGCGCAATGATGACCCAATTTTCATTCATACCGACGAATATGATGCGATTACAAAAAAGGGACTGGCCCCCTATGCGTCCTTATTTGCGGATGATCTAGGACAAGGGGATTGGGAACGTATAAATGCAGCCCATTACAGCCTTATAGACTCAGCTTTAGACCGTCATATTGACGAAGGGGCGACATTTTTGATCACGTATGGAGCGGGGCATAAATATTGGTTTTTAGAGCAACTTCGCCGGCGCGATGATATAGATCTGATTAATCCAGTTGAATTTATTCGCGGGGCTCAGGAGAAAACGAGGGCAGAAGAATAATCAATACTCAAAACCGCCCGCTCACATCAAGTTTTATAGCATTGCGCTTTATTCTGCCGCCTCGCATATGAGCTCTTGTCGAAACACTGGCATACGAACAAGCTGCTCATTATCGTTAAAAGACATATCTTCAAACAAAAACATGAGAGCTGCGACATCGCAGCTCAGAACTTCAGCTATGTCTGAAATGATCTTTTTGCGTATAGGTTTTTGGGCCTTACGTGCCGTGCGTATTGACGACATAAAAAAGTCTGGCTTGGAATTAGCATGACTTGTATTTTTAAAGAAATCTTTGAGTAAAATTTCAAAACTCATGAGTTAAAACCTATATCTAGGCGCCCCTTAACTTCATGATTACACAACCACATACCGTATCGATTTGCAAATGAAAATAGACATCCAATCAGATCTTAGCTCATCTGTTATGCTATATTCATACTCGCTTAAAATTAAGCGTTGCACTTTACACCGTAGCAAAGACACGTTGCAAGATTTCGGATGTTCGCTTGGCAGGGTTATCACGTATAGCTTTCTCTTCTTTGCCAATATAAGCAAACATACCCTTCAATCCATAATCAACGCCGTGCCCAATCAAGTTAGATTTAGCATCCGCTCCTAAGCTTGGCGCAAACGGTACGTTTGATAGTTGACTTGAGAGTTGATCAACGGCCCGCAAAGCGCCAGTTTGGCCGAGCGCATTATCCATTATCGGCGTGAATAATTGTGTCAAACGCGGCATCGTTTGTTGCTGCAAAAAAGATGTTGCCGCATTATCTGGTCCGCGCACTATATTGATTGCGTCATTGATTGTTAATCCGCTAACCGCATCAACAAAAATATCTTTTGCCACAGGCACTGCTTTTTCCGCACCGCGGTTTAGTTGTGTTTGCAGTTCATCTAATATGCCCAAACTTCCAAACGGACTTAGCGTACGTTGTAAATCCTGCATGAAACCAGGCAGAGGAATACGGATAAGGTTATCAGCTAAAAATCCATCGCGGCGCCCCGTTGTCGCGATCGCTTGTCCGATACCATTATTGAGCGCAGCGCGAATACCCGCAGCGGCATCGCCTTGAGTTAACGCCCCGCTAACTCCTAAAAGGCCATTGACTAAAGCTGGGTCTAATGTCTCGCATCCCGATAAGGCCGGAGCCGTGAACATTGAAGCCGCAAGCCCCGTTAATACAATACGTCTATCCATGATATATCCTTCATACGTCATCTTATGATTTAAATAGCCAGTTTTAGATGAATATAATCAAAACTAAAATTTAGCCTAATCTTGTCTATCTTTAAATTTCGGCGGGCGTTTTTCAAAGAAGACTGCACACCCTCTTTGTAGTCTGCGCTTGCAAATGCCTCGTTAAGTACGACCCTCTCGGCAAGATGGGACTGATATGGCCCGTCATCTAAGACCAGATGCGCCAGCATTGAGGCGCGAACATCGAGGCGCGAAAGCACAGACATGCTTATCTCTTTCATATTTTCAAATCACTGATTCTAAGCAGAACCATCGCGTAATTTATGCCAAGTTTCAAGCCGCTCTTTGATAGCCGCTTCTCGCCCTCGTCCAGCTGGGTTGTAAAATATTTCTCGCGGCATTTCGTCTGGGAAATAATTTTGTCCCGAAAACCCAAGGTCAGTGTTGTGGTCATACGCATAGCCTTCACCATAGCCTATATCTTTCATCATCTTTGTTGGCGCATTGAGAATATGTTTTGGCGGCATAAGAGAGCCTGTTTTGCGCGCTGACTGCGTGGCCGCTTTGAAACCTGCATAGACCGCATTAGATTTTGGCGCAGTTGCCAAATGCACAACGGCATGGGCAATCACAAGATCGCCTTCGGGGGAACCCAAAAGACGGTACGTGCGTTGGGCTTCATTAGCGATCATCAAAGATGTGGGGTCAGCAAGACCTATATCCTCTGAGGCAAAGCGAATGATACGGCGCAATATATATAGCGGGTCTTCTCCGCCCGTGAGCATTCGCGCGAGCCAATATAGGGCTGCGTCAGGATCAGAGCCGCGCATAGACTTATGCAAAGCCGAGATGAGGTTATAATGCTGCTCACCTGATCTATCATAAGCAGGAGCACGTTTTTGCAAAAGCTTGGCAACAGCATCAGCATCTAACGGCACGTCACTCTTCGCGGCAAAAATTTCATCCGCTAATGTTAAGCTATAACGCCCATCGCCATCGGCAAAATTCGTTAGGGCTTGACGGCCATCATCTGTAAGCGGCAGAGTCTGTCCCCGCTGCGCTTCAGCTCGCTTGAGCAGCTTATCGAGCGCGCCGTCATCCAAACGGTTTAAAACAAAAACCTGAGCGCGTGAGAGCAAAGCGCCGTTAAGTTCAAAACTTGGGTTTTCAGTTGTCGCCCCAATCAAGGTCACAATGCCTTCTTCTACATATGGCAAAAACCCATCTTGTTGGGCTTTGTTGAAGCGGTGAATTTCATCGACGAATAGCAAAGTTCCGCGCCCCGTATCACGGCGAAGCTTAGCCGCTTCAAAGGCTTTACGCAGGTCGGCCACACCAGAAAATACAGCAGAGAGCTGTACAAATTCAAGATCTGCTGTATCGGCCAAAAGCCGCGCAATCGTAGTTTTCCCTACCCCTGGCGGACCCCATAAAATCATCGATGCCAAACGGCCTTGCTCAAGCATGCGCCCTATCGGGCCATCGGGGCCAATTAGGTGGTCTTGCCCGACGACCTCAGCTAGGGTTTGTGGCCGTAGTTTTTCCGCCAATGGTTGCGGGGCTTGCGCCTCTAATCCTGCTGATTGAAAAAGGTTACTCATATCAGCATGTTAGAGCGAGTGAGCGCGCTAATCAATCTTGATAACCTCTCGGGTTTTTGCTGGCCCAATTCCACGCATCTTTGCACATGTCGGTCAAATCCTTTTTAACGCGCCAGCCTAAGGTCTTATAAGCAAAATCTGTTTGCGCAAAAAACTCAGGTAAATCTCCTGCGCGGCGAGGCATTATTTCATAAGCAATTTTACGCTTGGAGGCATGTTCAAAGGCTTTGACAACTTCCAAGACGCTGTGCCCCTGTCCCGTTCCAAGATTAATGGCCGTACAGCCAGATGTTTGTAAAAAATCATAAGCTGCCAAATGACCTTGCGCTAGGTCGACCACATGGATGTAATCTCGCACGCCGCTTCCGTCACGTGTCTCATAGTCACCGCCAAAAATAGAAAGCTTCTCGCGGTGCCCCGTTGCAACTTGCGTTATAAACGGCATCAAATTATTTGGAACGCCTTGCGGGTCTTCGCCAATCAGCCCACTTTTATGCGCTCCGACAGGATTGAAATAGCGCAATATAGCGATAGACCAAGCCGCATCGCTGGCATGTAAATCTCGCAAAATATCTTCAATCATCAACTTTGTTCGCCCATAAGGATTTATCGTCCGCAAGGGATGTTCTTCGGTGTAGGGCAGAAACTCTGGCGTACCGTAAACCGTAGCGGAAGATGAAAAAATACATTTATAGATACCGCAAACCTGCATAGCTTTCAGTAATGAAATCGTCCCTTGGACATTATTTTCATAATAGCTGAGCGGAATTTGTGTCGATTCACCAACAGCTTTTAGTCCCGCAAAATGCACAACGCTATGGCAGTTATGTTTTCTCATAACGTCTTCCAAATGCGCTTGGTTGCGAATATCGCCCTTCACGCATGGAACATTTTGTCCTGTAATCATTTCAATACGCTGCACCGCAATAGGGTTAGAGTTTTCGAAATTATCGTAAATAACTATGTCATGGCCTGCCTCAAGAAATTCGACACAGCTATGCGATCCAATAAACCCTGCTCCGCCAGTAATGAGAATGCTCATCAACTTACCTTGTTTCTACAATCAGACATGTAGCGGCTCTACCCGTCTAGACACACAGCGTCAAAGAAATCTCACAAAGGCAGGCATAGATTTTATGAAATAATCATATATAGACAGTCCTATGAAAAAAGCACTTATCACAGGGACTACAGGTCAAGACGGAT